>JAFLDI010000087.1 GCA_017302485.1 Burkholderiales bacterium
TGCCAACAATTGTGACTGTCTGGGTCGAGGCGGGCGTGCCCTCATCCTTCGGCCCGGCATAGACCTTCTCCTCCCTGACCGGCGCCAAGCCTGTGGGGTCGACGTACTTTAGCGCGTTGTTGAGCACATAGCTGTAGCGGTTGAAGGCCTGGACGTCCTTGGCGTCGGGGACGGTGGGGTCGGCGCTGGTCATGCGGGCGACGATGGGGTCGTAGACGCGAGCGCCCATGTGGATGAGGCCGAGCTGGTCGATGTGCTCGTGGCCGGTGTAGCCGAAGTGGCCGAAGGGGTTCCACAGGTTGGAGCTGCCCAGGGTGGTCCAGGAGTCGTCGCTGCCGTTGAGCTTGCGTCGGCGGCCCCAGGCGTCGTAGGCGAAGCGCTGCAGCAAGGAGCCCGAGGGGCTGCTGACGGCGAGCAAGGAGCCGTGGGCATCGCTGTGGAAGAAGCGGTACTGGCTGGAGGCGATGGGCTCGCCTGGCAGGTTGCTGGAGCTGTTGTGGATCTGCTCGAAGTAGCCCAGGCGGTTGGGCAGGTAGGTGCGCACGGTGGTCAGGTTGGCGGCGTAGTCGATCTCCTTGTCGATGGAGCCGGCGTAGCGCGTCAGGCGGCTGGTGCTGCCGGGCAGGCCGTCGCGCATGGGGCGAACGCGCTGCAGCAGGCGCTGGCGATCGGGGCCGTAGGCGAACTCGGTGCGCTCGAGTGGGTCGGTGCCGCTCAGGCGGTCGATGAGTGTGGGCAGGTTGGCGGCGCTCCAGGCGTAGCGCCGGCCCAGGCCGTCGAGCAGGTTGCCGTTGTCGTCGTAGCTGAAGCTGGGATTGGTGATGGCATTGACCGTGCCGGTGATGGCGCTGAGCGCGTGGGGGCGCAGCGCGCCGGCCCCGCTGGCGGGGTAGGTGTAGGAGCCCACGCCGGTCTTGCTCTTGAGGTTGCCGATGGCGTCATAGCTGAAGCTCTTGCGGGTCTGGCCGAACACCTGCGCGCTGATCAGGCGGTCCAGGGCATCGTAGGCAAAGGCCTCGCTGACCAGCGAGCCGTCGAGCTGCTGGTCGTAAAGAAGATGCTCGACAAGCGCTCGGCCAGGCTGCTGCCGGTCACCGAGGCCATCACGCTGCGCACCACCGAACTGATGGAGTCGCACACCCTGAGCCACGGGCTGCAGATGGGCGATGCGCTCATCGCTGCGACCGCACTCGATCACGGATTGCCCGTGCTCACCGCCAACGTCAAGCACTTCTCGGCCGTCACCGGCCTTACCGTCGAGGCGTTCGTGCCTTAATCACTTGGCAGCGTTCAACAGATCGTGAAGGCCAATGGCCTGCGGATCATTGAGAAGCACGCGGCCCTCTGGCGCCAGATAGCTCAGCTCAAATCGCCCGGCACCGTCATCAACTGTTCGAGCACCGTCCAGCACAGCAAGCAGTCCAAAAACGGCCTCATGGACGGCCGCCGAGATGATGCCGTCTACCTGAGCCGCATCTGCAGCAGGCAGAGCGTTGTACCAGTCTGATCTGATCCGCTCAGCTGGCGGCACGCGTCGTCCTGGCGGGCTCTTCAGGTTGGCGATGGTGTCCTCAATCGCAGCGTCTTTGACGTAGCGGGTGATCGCGGTCACGAAGTCTTCGCTGTTCATCGTGCGGCACCTATCTCCCGAACGCGCCGGGATACATCTCTTTGTTCAGGTCGATCAACTGGCGTAGCGAGCTGTTCGGGGCGTTCGTGTTGTTCCGCAAGTCACGAATGTCTCGCGCAAGTAGGTCACGCGCAGAGCCTGTGTAGTCGCCCTTCAGCGTCGACAGCCTCGAGTGCTCGCCTCGCGGTAGTGCAATGGAAGGGCCGGTGGCCGGGTCGTAGCCCTTGACCGCTTGGCCAGCCGGGTGCTTCTGCATCGCGTGGTGGATGTCGAGACCATCACCAGCAGCCGATCGCCCCTTGAGAGCGCTGAAAGTGCCGACCTCGTACTTGCCTACCCCCTTTGCGGCAACTCAGCACCCCACCGCCCCCTGTCGTAGCCAGGGCCTGAAGTCCCAGTGCATTCAAGGACTTGCAGGCCATGAGCCCCGACATCGCCGCCAGTGTAAATGCCGAGACCCCCTGATGCGGGTTCGGCCGGTCACGCGCGCGCGAGGAAGCGCCGTGCGCTTCCTTCTTTAGCCGCTGGCTGTTTGGTTGTTCGCGGCCGTGGGCGTGCGCAGGTGGTGGCCGGGTCAAGGCCGCGCGCAGCGCGCCCGCAGGGCTTGGCCTTGACGCGCTGGGCCTTCAGTACGCTGTCCCTTGCGGTGCAAGGCGACTCTGGCGGCTTGCACCGCATGGGAAGCCGCGTTCGGCTGTTGGTCTTCGGCTGTTCAGGGAGCCCCCGCTCAGGCGGGGGCGGACGGGAGGCCGGGCAGACGCGGCGGGCAAGGAGTGACGCGCCAGCGGCACGACCCCGCCGCGGCTGACTGGCCGGGTGGGCGGGGGTGCCCTGCCACACTCAGCGCGAAGCGCCTGGCTTCAGCCCTTGCGGCGAGGGCGAAGCCCTGGCCGCACATGTTTTGGTCTTCGAGCGTGGTGAGCTGTACCCAGCTGGCCACGCTGCAGGCGCGGAGTGGGCGCAAGACATAACGGGGGTTGCCGTGAACCCGAAGGGCGCGAAGCGGTGCCGCACCAAGCGGAGCGCAGCGCAGCGACTGCGGCACTTCATGGCAACAGCCCGTTATGTGAAGTTGCGCAGCAACTTCCCCCGCAGCGCCTGCCAGGACGCGGCCGGCTCGATGCCGGCCGGGGCCTGTCTCAACGTCCTCGCGCGCAGCGCGCTGGCTTTGAGGACGGTGGCGTGCCGCGATGCGTCCAGCGGCGCGCGGGTTGCTCCGCAAGCCGCGTGACGCCTGCACTGTCGGTGCTCGGGCGCTCGGTGCGCACAAGTTCAGCGGCGCCGCCAGGCGTCCGCTGCAACGCTGCCTTGCTCCGCGCCGGCCTCGTCCTCGGCCTCGGCGTCCAGAGCCATCAGAAGCGCCGCAGCGGCGTTCAGCGGCACCGGTTGAGGCTCGGACACCGCCGCGCCCGCTCGCGGCCCCGCAGCGCCCGCTATCGAGCCAGGAAGGCGCGCCGGATGCGTCGCACTGTGGATCGCCTTCAACTGCCGGATGCTCACCTGCGTGTAGATCTGCGTCGTGCTGAGTTCGGCGTGCCCCAGGATCGCCTGGATGTAGCGGATGTCCGCGCCGTTCTCCAGCATGAGGGTGGCCATCGTGTGGCGGAACAGGTGGCAGCTGCCGCTCTTGCCGATCTCAGCGGCCTGCACGTACTCGCGCACCAGCTGCGTCAGCCGGTTCGGCGTGAAGGCCTCGCCCAGGTGGGTCAGGAACAGCGTGCCGTCGTCGGCCCCGGCGGCCAGCTCTGGCCGCACGTCGTCGCGGTACTTCTCCACCCACGCGATGGCCCGCTCACCAATGGGCACCATGCGATCCTTCTTGCCCTTGCCCAGCCGGATCAGCACCGTGCCGCGCTCGGCGTCGAGGTCGAAGACCTGCAGCTGCATCAGCTCCATGCGCCGCATGCCGGTGCTGTACAGCACTTCCAGCATGGCGCGGTCGCGGATGCCGGTGGGCGTCTGCACGTCGGGCACGGCCAGCACCGTCTCGGCCTCTTTCACCGTCAGCACGCTGCGCGGCAAGCGCCGGTCCAGCCTCGGCAGGTCGAGGTCGCTGGCCGGGTTGTAGAGGATGAAGTTCTGCTTCGCTAACCACTTGAACCAGGCACGGATCGGCGTGATGTGGCCGTGCTGCGTCCTGGCGCTCAAGGGCTGGCCGTCTTTCTTGCGGTAGACGAACAGGTGGCTCTGGTAGCGCTCGATGATCGGCTTGGTGACCTCCTGCGGCCTCCTGATGCCACGCTCGTCCAGCCAGGCGATGAAGACCCGCAGCAGCTCTTCTCGGTTGACGATGGTCTTGGGCGAGTACTGGCGCTCGGCCAGCCAGGCCAGGAAGCGCTGCAGGTAGTGGTACAGGCTCTCGGGGTCGCGCACGTCGCCAATCGGCGCATGCGGCGTGTGCTGGCCCTTCTTGCGCGAGTGGCTGGCCATGGTGTCAGGCCGCCGCCGTCGAAGCGGCTAAGGAAGAAGGCTGCGGGTACGACGGCGCCCGCGTGCGGATCTCTGAACGTGCATCCTGGGCGTCGGCCTCGTCGATGTCGTGCAAGTCCGCGCCGTTGCTGGCGTTGCGCCCAATCAGGCCACCCCGACCACCGGCCGACACCCCACCGACTGCACCCCGACCAGGGGCCGACCGCGCTTCGTTTGCCCCCGACCGCTTGGCGTCGTAGTCGCGGCCGATGTCCTCCAGGTCGGCCAGGCCCATGAGGAAGCGCCCGCCGGCATCACCTTCGGCGTCGTAGATCAGCTCGTACTCGAAGCCGCCGCCGCGCAGCACGCGGTGCACCAGCAGGTATTCGAGTTCGGCCAGGCGGCCGAGGTGGACCTTGAGCTGGGTGTCGCCCCAGCCGGTCAGTTCGCGCACCTGGCGCCGCGTGAAGCGGAAGTCAGCGCGCTTGATGACCAGGCGTTGACACTCGTCGCTGACCCACGCATGCAGGGCCGTCAGCAGCCGGCGCGTCTGCGGCGGCAACTCGTCCAGCGTGCGGCCCAGCACCTCGTGCGCCAGGCGGTTGGCTACTGTGATGTCGGCCGGCGTCACCTCGATGTAGCGCACGGCCTTGCCCTTGCGCTGCACGGTCTTGACCTCGCGCTGGCACTGGTGCAGCAGCGCAATGGCACGGATCAGGCTGAGGTACTTCATGTGATCGCGCCGCGTCCTCGTCTTGTCGTCGAGGAAGGTCAGGCGGTCGGCATAGGGGTTCACCACCGCCAGCGGCTGCAGCAGGCGCTGCGCGTTGCGGTGCAGCCGCACGATGTCGTCGCGGCCTTCGTCGGCGAGCAGGCCTTCCAAGGTTTGGCGGCTGCGCTGCAAGACGTGGATCGCGCGCGTTTGCTCGCGGCTTTCGTTGACGGTCAGCACCAGGCAGCGGTTCAGCAGCTCTTCGTCGATGTCGATGGCCGTCGTGGTCAGGAACAGCATCACCGGGCCTTCGACACGGTATTCGTGCGTGACCAAGAGGCCGCTGGTGGGGTCTTTGCCGGTACTGGCGATAGTGACCTGGCCGTCGCTCTGCAAGAGCTTCAACGCATAGCCAGCCTGCGCCACGCCTTCTTCCTCGGCGATGGCCAGGATCTTGTGTTTGAGGTTCGTCTCGCCCATGTAGAACAGGCTCTGCCCCGTCATCGCCGAGTAGCGCACGCAGGCCTCGTCGGGCATCAGGGCCAGCACGGCGTCCATGAGGCTGGACTTGCCGGCGGCCGATGAGCTTTGGATGATCACGGCCAGGGGCCGGTCGAGCTGGCGCGACACCGCAGCTAGGTAGCCCACCAGCTTGTTCGTCTCCTCGCCCACCACGCCGCAGGCAGCGAAGTCGGCCAGGATGCGGTCGAGCAAGCGCGGGTCGCGCAGCAGCGCCAGGGCCTCGGCTTCTTCGGCCTCGCTCAGGCGCGGGCGCTTGTCGTCCTTGGTCATCGCCGCCTTGAGCGCCTCGGTCTGCACCTCTTCGAGTTTCAAGAGCACGCGGCCCAGGTCGTGCTTGAGCACGTCTTCGGCCTCGCCCAGCTCGATGCCGGCCTGCTTGACGAAGGCCGCACGCGCCTTGGCGTTGTAGAGGTCGAAGCTGTCCACATGGAAGCGCTCGGCCTTGCTGGCCAGCAGGTTGACCTTCAAGGCTTCCGGGTTCAGCGGCTTCTTCCAGCCGCGCACGCGGTAGCGGCGCTCGCCATAGACCAGCACCAGGTCGGTGTCGGTTTGCTCGACGGGAACGTCGGCACTCGGCGCCACCGGTTGTGGGCTGGCCAGCGTCGGCGCCGCGATCGGATCGGGCGCCGGCTCGGCGGTCTCTTCTTTAGCGGCTAAGGAAGGAGGCCCGGGCAGGTGACCGCCATTTGCGACCACCTTGAGCTCGGCACCGGTTTTGAGATCACAGACTGTGACTTCAAGATCGGTGGATGCCTGACGTTCCGGGGCGGTGCCCCGCGCCGCTTGCGGCGCTTCACCATTGCCCATCCACAAGGCCTTGCGGATCAGCAAGCCCAGCGCCTTGTCGGCAGGCTGCATTTTCTGCGCGTACTCGTTGGCGTCCATGCCTTTGGGGAACTGGACGCGCCAGCATTCGATGCCTTCGGCCATGAGCCTCGGCGCCAGCTTCTCGGCCGCGCGCTCGCCGGCGTCGTCACGGTCGTAGGCGATCAGCACGCGCGTGGTGCCGTGCGCCTTGAACGCGGCTAGCAGCTCGTCGGTGAAGCCCTCCACCCCATACGCCGCCGTCACGTTGCGGTAACCCGCGCACCAGAAGGTCAGCGCGTCGATCAGCGACTCGGCGAGGATGATCTCGCGCGAGGCTGTCAGCGCTGCGCGGTTGAACACGCCCGCGTGCGGGCCCGGCAGGTACAGGTGTTTGGGCGTGCCGGGGCGCAGGTTGTCCAGCAGCTTGCGGCCGTAGACCTCGACGACGTTGCCGCCCTCGTCGAACACCGGGATGACCAAGGAACCATTGAAGTGCTCGTGGCCGCTCTCGCGGATCAGGCCCACCTTCTGCAGCCTGGCACGGATGTCGGCACCGGCCTTGCGTGTCTTCTCCGGCAGCCGCAGGCCCAGCGTGCGGTCGGCCACGCCGAGCTTGAAGGTCGCCACCAACTCAGGATGCGCCAGGCCGCGCGCCTTGAGGTACGCCACCGCCTCGCTCGTGGCCTGCAGCCGCTGGTGGTAATAGTCGATGGTCTGGTTCACGAGCGCCCGGTCGTCGGCGTCGAATGCCACCGGCGGCGGCAGGCTGCGCACCGTGGTGCGCTTCGTGCCGGCCTGGCCAGCGGCTAAGGACGGATCGGCCTTGAGCAACTCGACAGCGTGGCGGAACGACACGCCCCGGCTTTTGATGACCCAGTCAATGGGACCGCCGCCGATCTGGCAGCCGAAGCAGTGCCACAGGTTCTTCGCCGCCGTCACCACCAGCGACGCCTCGGCGTCGTCGTGGAACGGGCAGCGCCCAAGCATGTCCTTGCCCGCCTTCTTCAACTCCACCCCCGACGCCTCGACCAAGCGCTCGACGCTGACCTCGTTCTTCAGCCGCTCGATTTCGGTGTCGGGTATGCGGGGCATGGCATCGTCCTCAAAAATTCTCGTCATCACCTTTGCGTGACGAACAGTACCGATGCGTGCTAGAGTTGTCAAGACCAAGAGGTATTGACCATCACCTAACCGTCCCCTAGATTGGCCTGTCGGCACCGTTTTGACGTGCCTTCAGTCATGGGTAGGTGACGAGATGAGCGAGATTCAGGCCGTGTTTGCCAAGCGTCTGCATGATTTGCGCCGCCTCAAGGGCTGGTCGCAGCCCGAGGTGGGCAAGTTGATCGGCACGTCCGGGGCCATCATTGGCCGCTATGAGCGTGGCGAGATGACGCCATCCATCGAGGTGGCCAAGAAGCTGGCCGAGGCGTTCGGCGTGACGCTGGATTCGCTGGTGTCACAGCATGAGCAGAGCGCCTTTGTGCAGGACAGCTCGATGCTGGAACGCGTGCGCGCCATCGGCGAGTTGTCGCCCGACGAGCGCGACAAGCTGCTGTATGTGGTCGATGGTCTGTTGCGCGATGCGCGCGCCCGGCGCGCCTATGCGGCGGCCTGATACCGCCAACATCTGAAGAAGGATTCGTGATGAATGCAGTCGTGTTCGAGCATGTGCCGGTGGCCGAGTTGCCGGCGGCCTGGCGCGCCAAGCTGGCCAAGGCAACCGGCGCCACCGTGACGGTGCGCATCGAAGAAGAAGCACAAGCCGCCGCGCCGGCCGAAGAGTTCGTCACCGACGATCCGGCCTTCGGCATCTGGCGTGACCGCGAGGACATGGCCGACGTGGCGGCCTATGTGCGCAAGATCCGCCAGCCGCGCTACAACCGCGATGGCTCGCGCAACGAGCCTTGAGCCACACCCCGATGCTGGTCGATACCGATGTGCTGATCTGGCATCTGCGGGGCTACCCGCAGGCCACGCGCCGGCTTGATGAACTCGGCGCGCTCACGCTGTCGGCCATCAGCTGGCTCGAAGTCCTGCAGGGCATGCGCAACAAGGCCGAGCTCGTGGCCGTGAAGAAGATGCTCGACAAGCGCTCGGCCAGGCTGCTGCCCGTCACCGAGTCCATCACGCTGCGCGCCACCGAACTGATGGAGTCGCTGACCTTGAGCCACGGGTTGCAGATGGGCGATGCGCTCATCGCCGCCACCGCCGTCGAGCACCAACTGCCCGTGCTTACTGCCAACGTCAAGCACTTCTCGGCCGTCGCGGGGATCAACGTCGAGGCGTTCGCGCCTTGACCGGCTCCTACTCGGCACGCTCCCGAAGACGATCAATCCATTCGCCTTCGAGGCTATCAAGCACGCCTTGGATTGGCCAACCTGGCGCCGTCTCGATCAGATGCAGCAGCGTCCATGCAAGTCCAAAGCAATCGTCCGGCCCGAACAGCTTCACCAATGCGCAAGCCTCTTCGTCCGTGACAGGCGTTTGAACCTTCGATAGCTGCTCTTCGAATGCCTGCATCGTCGGAACAGTAGCCGTCGCAGAGCTGGGAAGCGGTCCAAGTCCGAGAAGCGCACTGATCGCTTGCTGCATCTTTCTCTCCATCACTTGCCCATCAGGTCCGGGAAGTTCCTGCGGTAGTAGTCGGTCAAGTCACGAAGTCCTTCGTTGTACTTCGACCCAACAATGCTTCGAACATCTCGGATATCCCTGGCCAGCACATCGCGGAACGACAGTCCTGCATCTGACTGCAGAGTGCCTACGCCCTTAGAACCGTATGTGCGGGTCGCAACGTGTTCGGCTTGCGTCATCACCAACGCGCCGCCTTCGTTGTAGCCAGTACGTCCCGCCGCCGCTTGCGGCATGTGGTGAGCAGTCAGCCCATCACCCTTGACGCCCTTCAGCGAGCCAAACGCACCGGCCTCGCCGGCCCTTACCCCCTTTGCGGCAAGCGTCGCCAAGTCGTCAGCTTCGCCTTTTGCAACAGCTTTAACTATACCAATCAGGCCTACAGCAAGGACCTTGGTGCCGCCTACAACAGGGCCGACTCCGCTCGCCATGCCCAGCAAACTTGCGGCCAGTTCGGCGGCGGGGGTATCGCCGTCCAGCGTCCCACTCGTTGCTTTCGCTCTTGCGATGCCTTGGACCTGACCCTCGACCGTGTCGTTCCCCGGAGCCTCAGCCTTTGCTTCAACCGTCCACGTCTGCGCCTCGTCGACCTTGAAGACAAGGCTGTCACAGAAAACGCATCCCTCACTACCGATCTTGCCCCGATAGGTCTTCTCCTCCCTGACCGGCGCCAAGCCTGTGGGGTCGACGTACTTTAGCGCGTTGTTGAGCACATAGCTGTAGCGGTTGAAGGCCTGGACGTCCTTGGCGTCGGGGACGGTGGGGTCGGCGCTGGTCATGCGGGCGACGATGGGGTCGTAGACGCGAGCGCCCATGTGGATGAGGCCGAGCTGGTCGATGTGCTCGTGGCCGGTGTAGCCGAAGTGGCCGAAGGGGTTCCACAGGTTGGAGCTGCCCAGGGTGGTCCAGGAGTCGTCGCTGCCGTTGAGCTTGCGTCGGCGGCCCCAGGCGTCGTAGGCGAAGCGCTGCAGCAAGGAGCCCGAGGGGCTGCTGACGGCGAGCAAGGAGCCGTGGGCATCGCTGTGGAAGAAGCGGTACTGGCTGGAGGCGATGGGCTCGCCTGGCAGGTTGCTGGAGCTGTTGTGGATCTGCTCGAAGTAGCCCAGGCGGTTGGGCAGGTAGGTGCGCACGGTGGTCAGGTTGGCGGCGTAGTCGATCTCCTTGTCGATGGAGCCGGCGTAGCGCGTCAGGCGGCTGGTGCTGCCGGGCAGGCCGTCGCGCATGGGGCGAACGCGCTGCAGCAGGCGCTGGCGATCGGGGCCGTAGGCGAACTCGGTGCGCTCGAGTGGGTCGGTGCCGCTCAGGCGGTCGATGAGTGTGGGCAGGTTGGCGGCGCTCCAGGCGTAGCGCCGGCCCAGGCCGTCGAGCAGGTTGCCGTTGTCGTCGTAGCTGAAGCTGGGATTGGTGATGGCATTGACCGTGCCGGTGATGGCGCTGAGCGCGTGGGGGCGCAGCGCGCCGGCCCCGCTGGCGGGGTAGGTGTAGGAGCCCACGCCGGTCTTGCTCTTGAGGTTGCCGATGGCGTCATAGCTGAAGCTCTTGCGG
>JAFLDI010000088.1 GCA_017302485.1 Burkholderiales bacterium
CGCGGGGCTGACCGTTGCTGGCGCGGTCGATGTGACCGCGCCGCGAGCTGGGGATGACACGGGTACAGCTGCCGGCACCGGCACCGCTGGCGAGACCAGGCATTGAGGCGCCGATGCGCCCGCGCCGGCCGGTCCGCCGGACGTGCCCGCTGCGCCGTCGACGCCGCCAACCTGACCTGTGCTTCCGCCGCTGACGGGGCCTGGACGGGCGGCAGCCGATGCCGGAAAGGCCAGGAAGCGCAGCAGCACCATCACCAGACCGGCATGCTCATCAGGCGCCAGGCCCAGTTCGGCGCGGCCGTGCAGACAGATGCTGTAGAGCAACTGCGTTTCGTCATCAGCCAGGATGCTGGCCAGTCGGCGCGCGGGCTCGGTGTCGGGGTCGGATGCGTCCAGTGCGCCCGGAACCGCCTGCTCCACCGCCATCTGCTGCAGCAGCCGGGCCATCTCCTCCAGAGTGGCGCTGGCAGACAGCCCCTGGCGGCGCAGGCCCTCGCACTCGTCGAGCACTCCCTTGCCATCGCGTCCCGCCAGCGCCGCCACCAGCCGCTGCGCGTGGCGGCGATCGACACTGCCCAGCATCGCCCGCACGCCAGGCTCTTCCAGTCGCCCGCCGCCATAGGCGATGGCCTGGTCGGTCAGCGACAAGGCGTCGCGCATCGAGCCGCGCGCCGCGCGCGACAGCAATCTCAGTGCGCCTGGCTCGGCCGCGATGTTCTCGGCCGCCAGCACCCGCTCCAGATACTCCGCCACGGTGGGCGGGGACATCGGCCGGAGATTGAACTGCAGGCAGCGGCTCAGCACCGTCGGCAGCATCTTCTCGGGATCAGTGGTGGCCAGCACGAACTTCAGGTACTCGGGCGGCTCCTCCAGCGTCTTGAGCAGCGCATTGAAGGCGTCCTTGGTCAGCTGGTGCGCCTCGTCGATCATGAAGACCTTGAAGCGCCCGACGCTGGGCTTGTAGGCCGCACGCTCGATCAGCTCGCGGATCTCGTCAATGCTGCGGTTGGACGCGGCGTCCAGTTCGATGTAGTCAATGTAGCGGTCGGCATCAATCTCGCGACAGGCACTGCAGACGCCGCAGGGCCGCGCGGTGATGCCGCCCTGGCCATCCGGTCCCTGGCAGTTCAGGCTCTTGGCCAGGATGCGGGAGACCGTGGTCTTTCCGATGCCGCGGGTGCCGGTGAACAGATAGGCATGATGCAGCCGCTGCTGCTCCAGCGCATGCGTCAAGGCACGCACCACATGGTCCTGGCCAACCATGTCCTCAAAACTGCGGGGGCGGTACTTGCGTGCCAGGACGACATAGCTCATGGCGGCCGATTCTAGTGTGCAGCCCCGCAGCCGAGGCGCCGCAGCTCGGCCGCGCGCAGTGACGAGCTGCGGGATAATCCGCCGATGAGTTCCCCCGCATCCCCCGCTTCCAGCCAGACGCTCAGCTACGAGCAGGCCGGCGTCAACTACGACCTGATCGATCCGCTGAAGGTGGCTGCCCAGCGCGCCGCAGCCGACACGGCCGGCCACCTGGCCAGCCACGGTTTCACAGAGGTGCCTGCTTCGCGCGGCGAGTCGGCCTATGTGGTCGATGTCGGGCCGTTCTACCTGGCCAGCATCGTTGAATGCCTGGGATCCAAGGCCCTGGTGGCTGACGAGATGAAGGCCCTGACCGGCCGCAGCTACTACGACGGCATTGCCCAGGACACGATCGCGATGGCGGTCAATGACCTGATCACGGTAGGGGCCACACCCCTGGTCGTGCAGGCCTATTGGGCCGCCGGCGGCAGCGACTGGTTCGGTGACGCCCAGCGCGCCCAGGCCCTGGTGGCCGGCTGGAAGGCTGCCTGCGATCGCTGCGCCGTGGCCTGGGGTGGCGGCGAGACTCCGGCGCTGGCGGGCATAGTCGAGGCGGGCAGGATCGACCTGGCGGCCTCCTGCACCGGCATCATCAACCCGAAGAGCCGCCTGAGCGTCGGCGACCGCCTGGGTGCTGGCGACGCTATCGTCCTGCTGGCCTCCAGCGGCATCCACGCCAATGGCCTGAGCCTGGCGCGCAAGCTGGTCGAGCGGCTGCCCCAGGGCTATCTGAGCGAGGTGGCCCCAGGGCTGAGTTATGGCGAGGCCCTGCTGGCCCCCACCGTGCTGTACAGCCCCGTCACCGAGGCCCTGGCCCGGGCAGGCGTGACCGTGCACTACAGCGCCAACATCACCGGCCACGGCTGGCGCAAGCTGCTGCGCCACCCGGCAGAGCTGACCTACCGCATCCACACCGTGCCCGAGGTGCCGCCAGTGCTGCGCTTCATCCAGCAGCATGCGGGCCATGACGATCGCGAGGCCTATTCCACACTGAACATGGGCGCTGGATTTGCGCTGTTCGTCCCGCAGGACCAGGCCGGGCAGACCGTCGACATCGCCCGGGCGCAGGGGGTGGATGCCGTGCTGGCCGGACAGGTCGAGGCCGGGGCAAAGCAGTTGCTGATCGAGCCGCTGGGCATCCGCTTTGCCAGCGACGATCTGCAACTGCGCTGAGTTCTCATTTTCTGATCTGAAAGCTCAGATATGATTCTCCCTGATCAGAGGGAGATCAATGGGCGAACATGCACAGCCCTGGCAGCCATCCGAGGTCGCCGCCGCCGCCAGGCCGGAACCGACCACGCCGGTGTGGCCCCCCCGGGGACAGGAGACCGTCAGTCTGGCGCAGTTGCTGCGCCGGTTGCCGCTGTTCGCCAGCCTCGACGAGTCGGCCGCCACCGAACTGGCACGCCACTGCAGCAAGCGACGCATTCCTCGCGGTGATCTGATCCTGTCGCAGGGGGTCCGCTCCTTGGAGTTGGGCGTGCTGTTGTCCGGGCGCGCACACAGTTTTCGCACCGATCCGCGTGGTCGAGAGGTCATCATCGACCTGATCCGCATCGGCGACCCGCTGGGCGACCTTTCGCTCATCGACGGCCAGCCTCACTCCAGCAGCATCCGCAGCGAGGACGACTGTGACCTGCTGCTGATGCCCGGTGGTGTGTTCGCGATGACGCTGGCCGCCCACCCCCAGGTGGCACAGATGCTGCTGCTGCAGCTCTCACAGCGGGTCCGGGCCGCCTATCGCCGCATCGCCTCGCTGGCGCACCAGGATGTCGGCGAGCGGCTGCTGCAGCGATTGCTCGATCTGTCGGTTCCGGATGGCGACGAATGGGTTTTGCGTGAGCGCATCGCCCGGCAGGATCTGGCCAAGATGATCGGCGCCTCGCGCGAGATGGTCAGCCGCACCATGAAAGAGCTCGAGACGGCGCGTACCATCCGCTACCGGGCCGATGGCTCGATCGTGCTGCGCAAGACCCCCTGAGCGGCCGCATTGGCGCGGCTGGTGCTGATGCTCGCGCTGATATCCGTTCCTTCGCTCTTCGTTGCGTCCTCGCTCACCCAGGCCATGCTGGGGGTGAGTTGCTGGTTGCTGCTGCGTCAGCGCCATGGCAGCGATCGGCTGCGTCCCTGGGCGTTTGCCGCCGTGGCCACCGGTGGCTGGATGCTGCTGCTGGGCCTGCGCGGCATCGTCCCTGACTGGGCGGCCTATGAGCTGGCGAACGCCCTGGCGTTCGCCGGCATGCTGCTGACCCATGTGGCCCTGCGCAGGGAGGCCGGCGAACAGGCCCCGGTGGCCATCCTCTCGGGTCTGTGGGTGTTGCTGAGCAGCGTCTACCTCGCCCTCGACTGGATGAGCAGTCTCGGCCCGCGCTTCGTCTTTGCCGCCAGCATCCTGTCCTTGGGAGCCTGGCTGAATGCAGGCGTCGCGTGGCGCGCTGCAGCGCTGGTGCCCTCTCGCAGCGGACGCTGGTTGGCCATCCTGCTGGCCATCTGGGCGTGCCTGGTACTGGTGCGCGTGCTCTGGTCCCTGGCGGATCCCACCTCGGCCAACGTGGCGGCACTGAACCCGGCCAACCTGATCACCTGGACCGTCTGCTACGCGCTGGGGCTGTTCGGCAACGTGGCCTACCTGGGTATGGTGCTCGATCGCGTTCGTTCCAGCGAAGCAAGGGCCCGTGACGCCGAGTACGCCGAGCGGGCCCGGCGCGAGGCCGCCGAGCAGCACGCCGGCCAGTTGACCGAAGCGCTGACGCAGCTTGACGCCCTGGCCCGTGAGCGCGAACAGCTGCTAGGGGTCCTGGCACACGAGATCCGCCAGCCCTTGCACCGCGCCACAGGTGCCCTGCTGTCGGCCGGCGCGGCGCTGCGCGGTCCGCGCGCCGACGTGCAGGCGATCGCCGAGCGTCTGGACGCCGCTGAGACCGTGCTGGGCGAGCTGCGATCGGTGCTCGACAACACACTGGCGGCGGCGCAGATCCTGACCCGCCGCGAGCAGGTCACACTGCAGGACGTCGACCTGGATCTGCTGATCGAGCTGGTGATGGGCGATCTGGCGCCGGACCAGCGGCAACGCGTGGTGGTGGAGCGTCTGACCCGATTGCGCACGCTGGAGGTGGAGCCCGGCCTGGTGCGTCTGGCGCTGCGCAACCTGCTGCGCAATGCCTTCGTTCACGGCGGCGACGGTCAGGCCCTGGTGCAACTGCGCATCGAGGAAAGCCACTCACCCTACGGCATGGCGCTGTCGGTGTGTGACCATGGCGACGGCCTGAGCCGCTCGCACTGGGCCCACCTGGACGACCCGGCCACCCACCACAAGCCCTTTCCCAGCCAGCGCGGTCAGGGACTGGGCCTGAGCGTGGTGCGGCAGATCATGTCGGTCCATGGCGGACAACTGGTCCTGCGGCCGGTCCACCCCAAGGGTCTGGAAGCCACCCTGCTCTTTCCCTGGCCGGATACCCGCACCAGTCCACGCGAGCGCCGGTCCTGAAGGCGGTTCAGGCGCGCCGCAGTTCTGCCTTGAAGAGATAGCCCTGCCGCGAGCGCGACTGCAGGGGCACCAGAGCCGGGGTGGCCCGCTCGATGCGGCGCCGCAGCCGGTAGATGGTGGCATGCAACGCGTTGGGGTCCTCGCTATCCAGGCCCAGTCGGCGAGTCAGCTCATCCCGCCCTACCGTCTGACCGGGGTGCTCCAGCAGGCTCTCCATCACCTGCAGGTCGGTCGGACTCAAGTCAATCAAGGCACCGTCCGGTGCGCGCAGCGTGGCATGGGTGGCGTCCAGCAGCCAGACCTCCTGCTGTGCCCCTCCCCTGCCGCTGCGCCGGTAAATGGCCCGGATGCCGGTGAGGATCTGCTCGAAGGTGGCAGGCTTGACCAGAAGCATGTCGGCACCCGCCTCGATCACCTGACCGAAGACATCGCTGCCGAGCTTGCCCGACACCACCAGGATGCCCGCATTGGTGCGCTTGCGCAAGAGTCGCAGCAGCGCCAGGCCGTCAATGCCAGGCAGCATCAGGTCGACCACGTAGAAATCGTGCTCGAAGGCATGATCGCTGGTCAGCAGGTCGTCACTGTCGGCAAAACTGGTGACCGACATGCCCAGGCCGCTCAGGAACTCGCTGAGGTAACCGCTGAAGTCGGCGTCGTCGTCGACCAGCGCAAGGGATGAGGGCAGCATGGAAACACAGTGTAGTGTGCGGCGAGCCGGCCCGGTGTCGCCTACAATCGGCGGTGACGGGCCTCCTCGCATGGAAGCGCGGCCAACCGGGTCAGGTGGGGAACCAAGCAGCCCTAACCGTTGTGACCAGTGCCGGGGTTCAGGCTCGTCACCCTCTTCCCGTCAGCCGCCGTGCGCCCCTGGGCGCCGGCGGCTGATTCATGTCCGGCTCATTTCCAGGCGGGGGCGCGCTTGTCGATGAAGGCCTGGACGCCTTCCAGCGCCGAGTCGTCCATCATGTTGCAGGCCATGGTCTGGCCGGCGTCCACATAGGCCGCCTCGATGCCGGACTCCAGCTGGCGGTAGAACAGCTGCTTGCCCATCGCCACCGCGACCCGCGGCTTGGCGACGATGCTGGCCACCAGCGCTTCTACCGCGTCGTCCAGCGCCTCTGGCGCCGCCACTCGGTTGACCAGGCCCTTGGTGCGCGCCTCGTCGGCCGAGATGAACTCGCCGGTCACCAGCATCTCGTAGGCCGCCTTGCGGCCCAGGTTGCGGCTCAGCGCCACCGCCGGCGTCGAGCAGAACAGGCCCAGGTTGACGCCGCTGACCGCAAAGCGCGCCGTGCTGGCCGCCACCGCCAGATCGCACATCGCCACCAGCTGGCAGCCGGCCGCGGTGGCAATGCCCTGCACCTTCGCCACCACCGGCACCGGCAGCTTCTGGATCGCCATCATCACCTTGGCGCACTGGGCAAAGAGGCGCCGGTAGTAAGCTTCCGACGGGTCGGAGCGCATCTCCTTGAGGTCGTGGCCGGCACAGAAGGCCTTGCCGGCAGCCGCCAGCACCACCACGCGCACGGTGTCATCGCGGGCGATCGCGTCCAGTTCGGTCTGCAGCGCGGCCAGCATCGCCTCGGACAGCGAATTGAAGGCTTGCGGCCGGTTCAGCGTCAGCGTCAGCACGCCGCGCGCATCCTGGCTGCGCAACAGCAGCGGGTCCTCGGTGGTCAGCATGGGGGTCTCCTCTCGGGTCATTCGAAGGCCTGCGCTGACCTGGCACGGTCGCGCAGCATGAATTTCTGGATCTTGCCGGTGCTGGTCTTGGGGATGGGCTCGAAGCGGATCTCGCGCGGCACCTTGTAGCCGGCCAGCAGGCCCTTGCAGTGAGCCACCAGTTCCTCGGCCGTGACCTGCGCCCCCGCGGCCAGTTCGATGAAGGCCACCGGCGTCTCGCCCCATTTCGGGTCGGGCTTGGCCACCACCGCGCAGGCGGCCACCGCCGGGTGGCGGTACAGCGCGTCCTCCACCTCGATCGAGCTGATGTTCTCGCCACCCGAGATGATGATGTCCTTGCTGCGGTCCTTGATCTTGACGTAACGGTCGGGCTCCAGCACCGCCAGGTCGCCAGTGTGGAACCAGCCCCCCTCGAAGGCCTTGTCGGTGGCCGAGGGGTTTTTCAGGTAGCCCTTCATCGCGATGTTGCCGCGGAACATGATCTCGCCCATGGTCTGGCCGTCGGCCGGCACCTCGGTCAGGGTCTCTGGATCCATCACGGTCATGCCCTCCTGCAGCGCATAGCGCACGCCCTGGCGACCGTTCAGTCGGGTCTGCTCGGACAGGCTCTCGCTCGCCCAGTGCGGACGCTTGACCGCCACCGACGCCGGGCCGTAGACCTCGGTCAGGCCGTAGACGTGGGTGATGTCGAAGCCCAGCCTGGCCATGCCCTCGATCATCGCCGCTGGCGGTGCGGCGCCCGCCACCATGCCGCGCACGCGCTGGGTGATGCCGTCACGCAGCGCCGGGTCGGCGCTGATCAGCAGGTTGTGCACGATGGGGGCGGCGCAGTAGTGGTCCACACGGTGCTCGCGCATCGCCGCCAGGATGTTCGCCGCATCCACCCGGCGCAGACACACGTGGGTGCCGCCCAGCATCGCCACGGTCCAGGGGAAGCACCAGCCGTTGCAATGGAACATCGGCAAGGTCCACAGGTAGACCGGGAAGTGCGGCATGGTCCAGGTGGCCGCGTTGCACACCGCGTTGAGGTAGGCGCCGCGGTGGTGGGTGACCACGCCCTTGGGATCACCCGTGGTGCCGCTGGTGTAGCTCACCGCGATGGCGTCCCACTCGTCGGCCGGACCATCCAGCCGGGCCAGCGGCGCATGGGCGGCCAGCAGGGCCTCGTACTCGTGGCTGCCCACGCGCTCGGCACGGCCGGTGTATTCGCTGTCGGCCACGTCGATCACCACCGGGTCGCGACCGTGCTTTTCGCGCAGCAGGCGCAGGGCTTCGTACATCACCGGGCCGAACTCGGTGTCGGTGATCACCACCTGGGCCTCGCAGTGGTTCATCTGCCAGGCCAGCAGTGACGCGTCCAGCCGCGTGTTCAGGGTGTTGAGCACGGCGTTCAGCGCGGGCACCGCATAGTGGGCCTCGACCATCTCGGGGGTGTTGGGCAGCATCACCGTGACGGTGCTGCCGCGTCCCACGCCCAGCGCACGCAAGGCAGCGGCCAGACGGGCGCTGCGCTCACGCACCTGGGCCCAGGTGTAGCGGCGCGCGCCATGGATCACGGCAGGCAGGTCGGCAAAGACCTCGGCGCTGCGTTCCACGAAGCTGACCGGCGACAGCGGCACATGGTTGGCGGGGTTGCGGTCAAGGTGCTGGTCGTAGATCGACGTCATGAAGATGCTCCCGGGCGAGGTGTGCAGACTGTAGCGCTGCCGGCGGTTGCGATCAGGCCAGGAAGCCGTTGCGGCGCAGCGCACGCTCGATGTCGGCGCTGAACTCGGCGAATGCGTCGGGGTCGTACTTGATCGGGCTGGTGTAGTAGTGGGCCAGCGACTCGATGCCCTGCGCCTGCCATTGCTCGGCCATGTGCGGCACCGCCAGGTAGCGGGCCTTGCCGCGCTGCTCCCGCTCACCAAAATCGCGGTCGATGCTGGCGGCATCCGGGCGGTGGTAGCGCTCGGCATGGATCCAGGCGCTGGCCGGCAGGCGGTCGCGCTGGGCCGGGGCCTCGTCGGGCCAGCCGACCACCAGTGTGGTCACCGGCAGCACATGGTCAGGGCAGTCCAGCAGCTCGGCGATGGCCGACATCGAGAACAGCGTGGTGCCCATGTAGCAGATGCCCAGGCCACGGCTCTCCAGCGCCAAGGCCGCGGTCTGGGCGATGATCATCGCGTCGAAGCTGGCCACATGCCAGCTGACCAGGTCGGAAAAGCCCAGGCGCGCGCCACGCGCGGCCAGCCAGGCGCGGGTGCGGTGGGTGTCGGCGCAGAAGGTCAGCAGCAGCGGTGCCTGCAGGATCATGTCCTGCTCGCCATGCAGCGTGTGCAGCTGCCGGCGCAGGGCCTCGTCCCGGGTCTTGATCACCGAGACCATGTTCAGGTTGCCGCTGGACGAGCTGCCCTGCAGTGCATCGATCAGGCAGGCATCGAGCAACGCATCGTCGACCGGGTCACCGCGGAAGCTGCGGATCGATCGGTGGGCCTGCAGCAGGCGATGGAAAGCGTCAGCGTCGTTCATGGCAGCGGGCGGGCAGATGGGGATTCACCCATGATGCCTCAGCGGCCGCGCGCTGCTACACTGACCGCTTGTCAGGAGAGAGCCCCACCCGGGGCCGCCGAAGGCGCAGGGCCCACCCGAACGCTCAGGCAAAAGGACTGGCAAGGCGCGTGGCCCAGGCCATGCGCTCCTCACTGGAGAGAGGCGGACCCTGGAGTCCGTCCACCGAAGGGGCAAGCCCGGTCGCCTGGTGCGGCGGGTCAATCTCTCAGGTAAAGCGGACAGCGGGGGCATTTCGAACGGCCAGACCTTCCCGAACTGCCCCTTGGACACCGCCCTGATGAGCTCGCCTGACACCCCTTTGCTGACCACCCCCCTCAACGACCTGCACCTGGAACTCGGCGCTCGCATGGTGCCGTTTGCCGGCTACGCCATGCCGGTGCAGTACCCGGCCGGCCTGATGGCCGAGCACCGGCAGTGCCGCTTGGCCGCGGCGCTGTTCGATGTCTCGCACATGGGCCAGTTGCGTCTGGTGGGCGCCGATGCCGCCGCCGCCCTGGAGACCCTGGTGCCGGTGGACATCGTCGATCTGCCGGTGGGCAAGCAGCGCTACGCGCTGTTCACCAACGAGCAGGGCGGCCTGCTCGACGACCTGATGGTCACCCGCCCCGCGCAGGAGGCTCGTGCCGCCTTCGGCGACCTGTTCGTGGTGGTCAACGCCGGCTGCAAGGCCCAGGACATCGCCCACCTGCAGGCCGGCATCGGCCAGCGCTGCGAGGTCATCCCGATGCCCGAGCGTGCGCTGCTGGCTCTGCAGGGCCCGCAGGCGGTGGCGGCTCTGGCGCGCCTGAATGCCGATGTCGCCACCCTCACCTTCATGACCGGCGCCCGCTTCGCGCTGGACGGCATCGACTGCTTCGTGACCCGCTCGGGCTACACCGGCGAGGACGGCTTCGAGATCTCGGTGCACCAGGACCAGGCCGTGGCACTGGCCCGCAAGCTGCTGGCCCAGCCCGAGGTGCAGCCTGCCGGCCTGGGCGCGCGCGACACGCTGCGCCTGGAAGCCGGCCTGTGCCTCTACGGCCACGACATCGACACCGGCACCACGCCGGTCGAGGCCGCTCACCGCTGTTCAGGCGGCTGACGAGGGTATCCGCCATCTCCCGGTTGCGGCGGTCGAGCATCTCCACGAAGAGCGGCACCATCGCCTCCGTGG
>JAFLDI010000089.1 GCA_017302485.1 Burkholderiales bacterium
GTCACGGCGCGGTAGCCCGGCACGCGGTGGGCAGCCACGTTGCGTTCCAGCCAGCGCAGGAAGGCGGGGTCGGCCGGGCCGGTGCGGTGAGGGTTGAAGCCCGGAGCGGCCGGGCGCACGCCGGCGGGAACCTCGAAGTGGCGCGAGACGCGCTCCAGCTCGGCCACCGGAATGATGTGCTCTCGGCCGCCGGCATCGACGTTCAGGATCTTGTCGAACTCGGCATTCACGGCATCAAAGAAACGCTGCCCCTCGGCCTTGACAAGGATCTTGATGCGCGCCTTGTAGGCGTTGTCGCGGCGGGCAAAGCGGTTGTAGATGCGCACCACCGCCTCCAGGTAGACCAGGATCTGCTGCCAGGGCACGAAGGCAGCGATCTGGCTGGCAATCACCGGCGTGCGGCCCATGCCGCCGCCGACGAAGACTTTGAAGCCCACCTCGCCCGCGTTGTTCTTCAGCACCTGCAGGCCGATGTCATGCCACAGGATGGCGGCGCGGTCCTCGGCGGCGCCGGTGATGGCGATCTTGAACTTGCGCGGCAGGAAGGCGAACTCGGGGTGCAGCGTGCTCCACTGGCGCAGGATCTCGGCATAGGGCCGCGGATCGACCACCTCATCGGGCGCGATGCCGGCCAGTGCGTCGGTGGTGATGTTGCGGATGCAGTTGCCGCTGGTCTGGATGCCGTGCATGTCGACCTCGGCCAGGCGGTCCATCACATCGGCGGCGCGGTCCAGTGGGATCCAGTTGTACTGCAGGTTCTGGCGGGTGCTGAAGTGGCCGAAGCCACGGTCGAAGTCGCGGGCGATCGCGGCCAGGGTGCGCAGCTGTCGGCTGGCCAGCTCGCCATAGGGCACGGCCACGCGCAGCATCGGCGCGTGGCGCTGGACGTACCAGCCGTTCTGCAGGCGCAGCGGGCGGAAGTGATCGTCGGGCAGCTCGCCGGCCAGGTGGCGCGTCAGCTGGTCGCGGAACTGGGCGGCGCGCTGGCGGACGACCTGGCGGTCAAAGGCGGTGTAGGCGTACATGGCGTTCCGGGGTCCGGGGAGAGGCTGGCTGCGGACTCTAGGGAAAACGCATATGTTTGAAAACGAATCAAATTTCAGATAAACATATCCAGCAGTTATATAAGACTGCGCAGGCCGGCTTCCTAGAATGTGCGCCATGACCGAGACCCCCGACCGCTTGCGGCGCCTGGCCCTGCAGTGGGTGGCCCTGACAGCCCTGGGTGGCCTGGCGGGTTGCCAGACCCCGCCCGCGCCAGCACTGCCGCCTCCGGTGTTGCCGCCACCGCCACCACCGCCCCGGGCGCTGCGACCGCCGCTGCTGGGCCTGGCGCTGGGCGGTGGTGCGGCACGCGGGTTTGCCCATATCGGCGTCATCCAGGTGCTGGAGGAGCAGGGCATCCGTCCGCAGTTGGTGGCCGGCACCTCGGCCGGCAGCCTGGTCGCGGCGCTGTATGCCAGTGGCCACAGCGGCGCCGACATGGGCCGCATGGCCCAGGACATGGATGAATCCGCGCTGACCGACTGGGCCTTCCCAGGCCGCGGCGTGCTCAAGGGCGAGGCGCTGGCGCGCTTTGTTCGCCAGCAGACCGGCGGTCTGCCGATCGAGCAGATGAAGCTGCCGCTGGGCATCGTGGCCACCGACCTGGCCGATGGCCAGCCCATCCTGTTTCGCCGTGGCGACGTGGGCTCGGCGGTGCGGGCCTCCAGCGCGGTGCCGGCGGTCTTCCAGCCGGTGCGCATCAACGGCCGCGAATACGTGGACGGCGGTCTGGTGTCGCCGGTGCCGGTGCGCTACGCGCGCGAGATGGGGGCCGAGATGGTGATCGCGGTGGACATCTCCACACCGCCCGATGGTGGCGCCACCGGTGACGCCCTGCGTCTGCTGCTGCAGACCTTTTCGATCATGGGTCGCAGCATCAACCAGTGGGAACTGAAGGACGCCGATGTGGTGCTGCGCCCCACGCTCGGCGGCGTGGCGGGCACCGATTTCACGGCGCGTTTGCGCGCGCTGAAGGCCGGCCGGGACGCGGCGATGGCCATGCTGCCAACGATCCGCCAGAAGCTGAGCGCGCTCGCACGCTGAGAGGCCAAAAAAAGACCCGGCCACAGGGGCCGGGTCTGAAGGGTACCTGGAAGCCAGTCTTCGGAGGTACCGAGGAGACAACCTTCACAGATGGAGGCCAGCCCGGGTCCGGGCTGGCAAGGCGCGGCCTGGATCAGGCGGCGCGGCGCGACTTGGTGGTGGTCTGCGTGGTCTTGACGGCTTGCGCGGTCACGGCCTGGAAGTTGGCTTCGGCGACTTCGGCAGCCTGCTTGGCGGCCTTGTGGACGCTTTCGTAGGCGTTGTTGGCGGCGGACATGGCCGACTTCACCAGGGCGACGGCGTTCTCGGTGCCGGCCGGGGCGTTCTTGACGGCGCTGTCGACCAGGCCGGTGAACGACTTCTGGGCGTCGGCGACCTGGCTTTCGGCCATCTTGACGACTTCGGCGTTGGTGGCGGCGACGATGTCGTACAGGTGGCGGCTGTAGGCGGCGGCCTTCTCGGCGGCCGGTTGCAGCAGGCCGGCTTGCAGGCTCATCAGCTCTTGCGCGTCCTTGACCGACATGGCGGCCTTGGTGGTTTCGGCGGCTTCGGTCATCGAGGCCTTGGCGACTTGCAGGTTCAGCTCGACGAGCTTTTCCACGCCTTCGAAGGCCTTGCCGGTCAGGTCGAACAGGGTTTCGACGTTGGCCTTCTGGGCGGCGAGCAGTTGTTCAGCGGTCAGCATGTGAATCTCCTAAGGGGGGTTGAACACTTGCTGCCGTGTTTGTTGCACTGCAGCATGGGTCGAAGTATGCGGGTCAACCCGAAGGATTGCAAGCACTTTTTTGTGCGCTGCAGCAAAGTCTAGAGTGGTCTCTCCAGATCGCCCGGATTCCGGTCGATGCCACCGCAGCGGCGTTGGCCACTGACCACGCCGCAGAATCCACGGGTGCACGCCTACACGTCAGACCACCACCGCCTGCCGCTGCCTTCGGGCCACCGGTTTCCGGTCTCCAAGTACAGCCTGCTGCGCGAGCGCGTGGCGGCCGAGCTGCCGCAGGTTCAACTGATCCCGGCGCCACCGGCCAGCGAGGGTGAACTGGCGCTGGCCCATGAGCCCCGCTGGATCAGCGCGGTGCTGCAGGGCACCACCACCGACGCCGAGCAGCGCGAAATCGGTTTCCCGTGGTCGCCCGCCATGGCCGAACGCTCGCGCCGATCGGTCGGCGCAACGATCGCTGCCGCGCGCCAGGCGCTGGACGACGGCGTGGCGGCCAATCTGGCCGGTGGCACCCACCACGCCTATGCGCACAAGGGGGCGGGCTTCTGCGTCTTCAACGACGTGGCGGTGGCCGCGCGGCTGATGCAGGCCGAGTGGCATCGTCGACACGCCGGCCCTTTGCAGGTGCTGGTGCTGGACCTGGACGTGCACCAGGGCAACGGCACGGCCTCGATCTTTGCCCGCGACCCGTCGGTCTTCACGGTCTCGCTACATGGCGCGCGCAACTTCCCGTTCCGCAAGGAGGCCAGCGACCTGGACGTGGAACTGCCTGACGGCTGTCGCGACGAGCCCTACCTGGAGGCGCTGGACGCGACCCTGGTGGAGGTGGAGTGCCGCCTGGCCGCACAGCCGCCGGGCCTGGCCTTCTACCTCGCTGGCGCCGACCCGCATGAGGGCGACCGCCTGGGCCGGCTCAAGCTCAGCGCCGAGGGCCTGGCGGAGCGCGACCGGCGCGTGCTGGAGTGGCTGCGCCTGCGCCGCATCCCGGTGGCGCTGAGCATGGCCGGTGGCTACGGTCACGACATCGCCATCACGGTGGCGTTGCAGGCCACCACCATCGCGCTGGCCTGGCAATCCTGGCAAGCCTGGGGCGGCGACTTTCGCGCGAGCGACAGGCCGGGCGCGGCGGCAATGGAACAATCCGCGCCATGAGTGCCACCCGACCCCAGGCCGAGCCGCGCAACGCCTACCGCGTCTTCCGCAGGCTGGACACGCGCTGGATGGACAACGACATCTACGGCCATGTCAACAACGTCGTCTACTACAGCTACTTCGACACCGCGGTCAACGGCTACCTGATCGAGGCCGGCGCGCTGGACATCCACGCAGGCGCCACCATCGGCCTGGTGATCGAGACCCACTGCAACTACTTTGCGCCGCTGGCCTTTCCGCAGGTGGTGGAGGCCGGTCTGCGGGTGGCCCACCTGGGCAGTTCCAGCGTACGCTACGAGATCGGCCTGTTTGCGGCCGGCGAGCCACACAGCGCGGCCTGCGGCCACTTCGTGCATGTCTATGTCGACCGCCACAGCCGACGCCCGGTCCCCTTGCCGGAGGCGCTGCGCGCGGCCCTTGAACCCCTGAAGGTCTGACCCCGATGTCCCTGATCACCCCCGAGTCCACCGCCGCGGTCGACGCCGCCATCACCAGCCGCCGCTCGATCCGAGCCTTCCTGCCCACGCCGGTGCCGCGCGAGACCGTCGAGCAGATCCTGGCGGTGGCCTCGCGCGCCCCGTCGGGCACCAACACGCAGCCCTGGCAGGTGCATGTGCTCAGCGGCGCCTCGCTGGCCGAACTCAGCCGGCGCATCCGCGTGGCCTTCGACGATCCCGAGGAGCGGGCCCGGCACAGCGAGGAGTACGACTACTACCCGGCCCAGTGGGTGTCGCCCTACATCGACCGCCGCCGCAAGGTGGGCTGGGACCTGTACAGCCTGCTGGGCATCGGCAAGACCGACAAGCAGCGCATGCACGAGCAGCATGGCCGCAACTACGCCTTTTTCGACGCGCCGGTGGGGCTGATCTTCACCATCGACCGGATCATGGGCACCGGCAGCATGCTCGACTACGGCATGTTCCTGCAAAGCGTGATGGTGGCGGCGCGCGGTCGTGGCCTGGACACCTGCGCGCAGGCCGCGTTCACAC
The DNA here is from genome assembly GCA_017302485.1 of Burkholderiales bacterium. GTDB lineage: Bacteria > Pseudomonadota > Gammaproteobacteria > Burkholderiales > Burkholderiaceae_C > Ideonella. Next base: position 4,951 of record JAFLDI010000089.1, read on the forward strand.
AGTTCCACCGCGTCATCGAGGACTACCTGGGCCTCGACGCATCGAAGCAGATGGTGGTCTGCGGGATGTCGCTGGGCCATGCCGATCCGGCGCGCATCGAGAACAGCCTGGTCACCGAGCGCGAGCCGGTGGCGGGCTTTGCGCGCTTCCTGGATTGATGGCCTCCTAGAATCGGCCGCCCCCTCGACGAGACCTCCCATGCAAGCCAGCACGATGGAATGGATCGGCGCCGCGGTTTTCGCGGTGGCGATCCTGCACACCTTCTCGACCAAGTTCTTCGAGCACCTGGCGCACACCCGTCCCGCCCACGCGGGCCTGTGGCACCTGCTGGGTGAGGTCGAGGTGGTGTTCGGCTTCTGGGCCATGGTGCTGATGGCCTGCATGTTCGCCATCGAGGGCTCGCCCAAGGCGCTGACCTACATCGACGGGCGCAATTTCACCGAGCCGATGTTCGTCTTCGCGATCATGGTGATCGCCGCCACGCGGCCGGTGCTGTCGCTGGCCAGCATCTGCGTGGGGCTGCTCTCCAGGCTGTTGCCGCTGCCGGGGCGGGCCGGGCGGTTCCTGGTCATCATCACGGTCGTGCCGCTGCTGGGCTCCTTCATCACCGAGCCGGCAGCGATGACGCTGGGCGCGCTGATGCTGTCGGCGGGCTTCTTCAGCCAGGGCATCTCGGCGCGGCTGATGTACGCCGCGCTGGGCACGCTGTTCGTCAATGTCTCGATCGGCGGCACGCTGACGCCCTTTGCCGCACCGCCGGTGCTGATGGTGGCGGCCAAGTGGGGCTGGGACCTGCCGTTCATGATGGCCACGTTCGGTTGGCGCTCGGCGCTGGCGGTGCTGGTCAACGGTGGTCTGCTGACGCTGCTGTTCTGGCGTGAACTCTCGGCCATGCCGCGCGATGACGCGCAGGCGGCCGATGCCGCCGCACGCATCCCCTGGGCGATCACGCTGCTGCACCTGGTCTTCCTGGCTGGCGTGGTGGTGTTCGCCCACCACCCGCCGATCTTCATGGGGATCTTCCTGCTGTTCATGGGCGTGGCCAATGCCTATCCCCAGCACCAGGACAGCCGCCTGCTGCTGCGCGAGGGCCTGCTGGTGGCCTTCTTCCTGGCCGGCCTGGTGGTGCTGGGGGGGCTGCAGGCCTGGTGGTTGCAGCCGCTGCTGATGAGCATGAACGCCGACGCGATCTACCTGGGCGCCACCGCGCTGACCGCAGTCACCGACAACGCCGCGCTGACCTATCTGGGCTCCCTGGTCGAAGGTCTGAGCGACGAGTTCAAGTACGCCCTCGTCGCCGGTGCCGTCACCGGCGGTGGCCTGACGGTCATCGCCAATGCGCCCAACCCGGCCGGCATGGCCATCCTGCGCAAGCACTTCGAGGACGGTGCGGTGAACGCCGGCGGGCTGTTCCTGGCGGCGCTGGGGCCCACCGTGGTCGCCATGATCGCCTTCAAGCTGCTGTGAGCGCCGACACCACCGACCGGCCCCGCGTGCTGATCTCGCGGCGAGTGTTCCCACAGGTCATCGAGCGCCTGTCGGCCTCGCTGACGCTGGACGTTCATGACAGCGACGAAGCCCTGTCGCCCGCGGCACTGCGAGCGCGCCTGGCGGACTGCGACGGGGTCTTCGTCGCCACCACCGAGCGCATCGACGCCGCACTGCTGGATGCCTGTCCCCGCCTGCGCGCCGTGTGCAGCATGGCGGTGGGATACAACAACATCGACCTGCCGGCGTGTACCGCCCGCGGCGTGCTGGTCAGCAACGCGCCCGACGTGCTGACCGAGACCACTGCCGACTTCGGCTTCGCGCTGCTGCTGGCCACGGCGCGCCGCGTGACCGAAAGCGAGCATTACCTGCGCGCCGGCCGCTGGCGCCACTGGAGCGTGGACCTGTTTGCCGGCCAGGATGTCCATGGGTCGACCCTGGGGATCCTGGGCATGGGCCGCATTGGCCAGGCCGTGGCGCGCCGCGGCGTGCTGGGCTTCGGCATGCAACTGATCTATCACAACCGCAGTCGGCTGCCCGCCGACACCGAGGCGGCACTGGGCGCGCGCTGGGTCGACAAGGACACGCTGATGGCCGAGGCCGACCACCTGGTGATCGTGGTGCCCTACACGCCCGAGACGCACCATCTGGTGGGCGCCGCCGAGTTGTCGCGCATGAAGCCTGGAGCCACCCTGGTCAACATCGCCCGCGGCGGGGTGGTGGATGATGCTGCGCTGGCGCAGGCCCTGCGCGAGGGGCCGCTGGCCGCGGCCGGCCTGGATGTCTTCGAGGGCGAGCCCTCGGTGCATCCCGGCCTGCTGGCTGCGGCCAACGTGGTGCTGACACCGCACATCGCCAGTGCCAGCCTGCGCACCCGCATGGCCATGGCGAACCTGGCGGCCGACAACCTGCTGGCCTTCTTCAGCGGGGCCACGCCGCCCACCGCACTCAACCCAGAGGTGTTGCAGCACCCCCGATGAGCAGCGCACTGCGCGAGCGTTTCTGGGCGGTGATCGCGGCGCTGGTCTGCGTGCATGCCGCGATGGCGGCCACCCGTGTCACTGCCAGCCTGCTGCTGCTGCACCGTGGCGCTCCCGAGTGGCAGGTTGGGGCCTTGCTGTCCTTGTTCGCGGTGGCGCCCATCGGCCTGAGCCTGTGGGCGGGACGTCTGGCGGACCGCCACGGCGTGCACCGGCCGCTGGCGGTGGGCGTGCTGCTGGGCTGCGTGGGAGCAGGCGTGGCGGTGTGGAACCAGCAGACACCGGCCCTGGCCTGGGCGGCGCTGTGCACCGGCGGCGGCATTGCCGTGGCAGCGGTGGGCATCCAGCGCGAGGCGGGCCTGATGGCGCGCGATGCGTCGGACCTCAAGCGGGTGTTCAGTTGGGTGGCGCTGGGGCCGGCGGTGTCGAACGCTGCGGCGCCGGTGGCGGTGGGCCTGCTGATTGACCATGTGGGCTTTCGCGCCGGTTTTGCGCTGGCGGCCGGATTGCCGCTGCTGGCCTGGTGGCTGGGGCGCCTGGTGCCCCGCCATGCGGTGCCACGGACCGCGCGACCTGAACCGGTCAGCCGCAGCAGCCGTGCGCTGTGGCGTCATCCGCCGCTGGTGCTGCTGATCGGCTTGAACCTGGCGCTGTCGTCGACCTGGGATGCACACAGTTTCGTGGTGCCGGTGCTGGGGCACGCGCGGGCGATGAGCGCCTCGTCCATCGGTCTGGTGCTGGGCAGCTTTGCGGTGGCCGCCAGCCTGGTGCGCCTGGCCATCTCACGCTGGGCCGACCACCTGGACGAGGCGCGTGCACTGCGCTGGGCGATGGCGGTGGCCGGCAGCACCTGCCTGGTCTACGCCTTCCTGCCGGGCGTGGCCGGCATGCTGCTGGGCTCGTCGGTGCTGGGCCTGGCGTTGGGCTCGGTGCAGCCGATGGTGCTGGCCCTGCTGCACCAGCGCACACCCGCCGATCGCCACGGCGAGGCATTGGGCCTGCGGATGTTGGCCACAAATGCCGCGACGATCGGCATGCCGCTGCTCTTCGGTGTGCTGGCCGGTGCGACGACGCGGGCTGCGCCGCTGTGGCTGATGGGCGCTCTGCTGGCCCTGGCCTGGTGGCAGGCCGGGCGCCTGAACAGACGCTAGAAGCGGATCTTCGGGCGCGACGGATCGTCAGCCGGTTCGGCGGGCTGGGTCGATGGCGCCGGGGCCACGATCTCCGGGGCTGCAGGAACCGCGGGCCCCAGCGGCTCGGCGGCCGGGCGCGTGTAGCCCTTGGGCAGGCGGTTGTCCTTGGGGTAGCCGGCGGCGTCCAGGTAGCCGTGCCACTCCTGGCTGACCAGACCCACCACCTGCTGACGGCCGACTGTCAGCACCGGCAGTGATGCACTGCCGGTGAGGTGGCGCAGCGCCGCGATGTCGCCGGCGCTCTCGACCCGCTTTTCGGCAAAGGGGATGCCGCGCTGCACCAGCAACTGGCGCGCGGTGTCGCAGCTGCGGCAGTCCTTGCCGGTGATCAGTTGCACCGGGTAGCGCTGGCTGGGTTCGCGCAGTTCGTAGGGCAGTGACTGTGCCCAGGCGCAGGTCAGGCTCAGGGCGCTCAAACCCAGGGCGGCCAGGAAACGGGACGGGGAGCGGTGGTTCATGGATCGGGGCTCGCAGGGATGACGATAGTGTCGGCCAGCGCGATCAGGCCGGCAAGCCAGCCATGCCCTGGTGGCGCAGCAGCGCGTCGATGCGCGGCTCGCGGCCGCGGAAGGCCTGGAAGCTCTCAAGGGCGGGGCGGCTGCCGCCGACCTCCAGCACCTCGCGGCGGAAGCGCTCGCCGGTGGCGGCGTCCAGCACGCCGGCCTCCTCGAAGGCGCTCCAGGCGTCGGCCGACAGCACCTCGGCCCACTTGTAGCTGTAATAGCCGGCGCCGTAGCCGCCGGCGAACAGGTGCGAGAAGGTGTTGGGCATGCGGTTGAAGGCCGGCGGCTGCACCACCGCCACCTCGTCGCGCACGGATTCGGCGATCGCCTGCACGCGGCCAGGCGCATCGGCTTCGGTGTGGATGCGCATGTCGAACAGGCCGAACTCCACCTGGCGCAGCGTCTGCAGGCCGCTCTGGAAGTTCCTGGCGGAGTTCATCTTGTCGAACAGCGCGCGCGGCAGCGGCTCGCCGGTGTCGACATGGGCGGTCAGGCGCTGCAGCACCTCCCACTCCCAGCAGAAGTTCTCCATGAACTGGCTGGGCAGTTCCACTGCGTCCCACTCGACGCCGGCGATGCCGGAGACGCCCATGTCCTCGATGCGGGTGAGCAGGTGGTGCAGTCCGTGGCCGAACTCGTGGAAGAGGGTGGTGACGTCGTCGTGGGTCAGCAGGGCCGGCTTGTCGCCCACCGGGGCGGCGAAGTTGCACACCAGGTGCGCCACCGGGGTCTGCAGGCCACGGCCGTCGGGGCGCAGCCAGCGCTCGCGCGCGTCGTCCATCCAGGCGCCAGGGCGCTTGCCGGCCCGGGCGTGCGGGTCCAGGTAGAACTCGCCCACCAGCGTGCCGGCGCGCTCCAGACGGTAGAAGCGCACCGACGGATGCCAGGTGCGGGCGTCGGCCGGTGTGATCGTCACATCGAACAGCGCCGAGATGATCGAGAACAGGCCGTCAAGCACCTTGGGCAGCGGGAAATAGGCCTTGACCTCCTGGTCGCTGAAGGCATAGCGGGCCTCCTTGAGCTTCTCGCTGGCGTAAGCGATGTCCCAGGACTGCAGGTCGGCCAGGCCCAGCTCGCGCTGCGC
>JAFLDI010000009.1 GCA_017302485.1 Burkholderiales bacterium
GCCGCTCGGTGTGTTGTGCAGACCTTCCCTAGGGAACAACCCAGGGGTTGTCCTTGAACCGGTTCAAGGACGGGGCGGCTGGCCGCCGGACAGGCGATCCAGCCCATCGCGCCAGGCGCGGAAATCCATGCCCTCGGCACCCGCGGGGGCGGGTGCGTCGGGGCCGGAGTACTCGTAGACCAGCGAGGTGCCCAGCACCTCGGGCCACTGGGCCACCTGGGCCAGCGTGGCAGCGGCGCTGACGGACTGACCATCGGCCAGCGCGTCCTCGATCACCGCCACCATCCGGCCGTCACCAGGGTTCAGTGCCAGGTCCACGCCGGGCAATCCGCCCAGGCGGCGGGCCACCAGCGCGGCGTCTGCGGGGCGGGTGCGCACCACGGTGCCCAGGATGCTCATCTTGTCTCCTCGGTCAGTGACCTGTTGATGGGGCCACTGTGCCGGGAAGCGGTCTTTCTTGCCTTGATGAACGTCAAGAAGCTACATATTGAAGTCAGCTTATGTTGCAGCGCGGCAGGGTGAGCACAGACTTGCGCCTCAGTGGGACGTCCCCTCGCTGCGGCTGATCTTGTTCCACACGTTGTACTTGCCCACCGGCTTGCGCATCGGCAGGCGCTTGACCTCCTTCAGCGTCTCGGCGTCGTAGACGATCAGCGCGCCGTCCATCTCCCACAGGCTGGCCAGCGCGTAGCGGCCGTCCTTGGTGAACTCGATGTGGGCCAGGGTCTTGCCCGGCTCGCGCACCGTGGCCATCGGCTGCAGCGTGGTCTTGTCGATCAGGGTCAGCGTGTCCCTGGCGGTGGGGCTCATCATCGAGTCGGTCCAGGCGTAGCGGCTGCGTTCGTGGCTGCGCATGAAGAAGCCCGGGCCCGGGGTGGCGATGGTGGCCACCGGTTTCCAGGTGGCCATGTCGATCACATCGACGCCGCTGCCCTTCAGGTTGGGGCTGGCCAGCACCGTGGTGTTCTTCCAGGCCCAGGTGATGCCCGAGCCCAGGTGCGGCATGCCCGCCAGCGGCAGATCGGCCACCTTGCGGCGGATGTCCAGGTTCACCACCTGCGCGGTGGCGGCACCGGCTTCAGCCTTCGGCCGTGTAGCGCCCAGAACATGGCGGTAGCTCTGGTCGAAGAAGAAGTCGTCCAGCGGCTCGTCCAGCGGCGTGCGGCGCACGCCCAGGAAGCCCGGCTTGGCGATCGCTTCGCCCATCTTGTAGTCGTGCACCAGGCCATCGTGGATGGGCGCGGCCTGCGGGTCGTAGGAGATCTCCCACAGTTCGGGCAGGTCCTTCAGCGCGACGATGAAGCTGCGCCGCGGCGCCGCGTCGTACACCGCCGAGACACGGCTGGCCGCCTTGCCATCGAGCGTGCTGGCGTCATAGGTACGCACCAGGTTCAGGTCGGCATCGAACAGCGCCAGTGTGCGCGGCAGGTAGTTGGCCGCCATCACGTAGCGGCCATCGCCGCTGACCGCGATGTTGCGCATGTTCAGTCCTGCGCGCACCTCGGCCACCACCACCAGGTTCCACAGGTCGAACTTGGTGATCCAGCCATCGCGCGAGCCGAAGAACACATAGCGCCCCTGCGGCGTGAACTTCGGCCCGCCATGCAGCGCATAGCGGCTGGCAAAGCGGTGGATCACCTCGAAGCGGTCGCCATCGACCAGCGACACATGGTGATCGCCGCCTTCCACCACCACGAACAGGTTCATCGGATCGGCCGGCCACAGCGGGCGCGCCGGCAGCGCATCGGCACCGGCCAGGGCCACGCGCGACGCGCGGATGTCGGCCTCGGTCCAGCGTGGCGCGGGCGACACCGGCTGGTAGATCCAGGCCGACAGCGCCGCCACCGGCCAGCCAGCGCAACGCGGCAAAGCAATCGTCCACGGCCGTGGGGAAACGGTGCTCGGGCGCCAGACGGTAGTCCAGCGACAGCACCGCAGCGCCGCTGCGCAGCGCGAGTTGACGGCACAGGCTGTCGTGGGTCTCCAGGCCACCGATGACGAAGCCGCCGCCATGCAGGTAGAGCAGGACGGGCAGCGCACTGGCCGACGGGGCGTAGAGGCGCGCAGGCAGCTCGGCGCCGCCAGCACCTTGCACGCGCAGATCCTCCACCCTGGCCAGGGACACCCGGGGGGGCTCAAGCACCTCGGCGCCGGCCAGGTAGGCCTGGCGCGCCTCGGCTGGCGACAGGCTGTGCAAGGGTGGGCGCCGGGCGCGCTGGATCCGCTCGAGGATGCCGGCCATCGCCGGGGTCAGCAGGTGGGTACTCAAGGAAAGTCTCAGGGGCACGGTGGAGCAGGCCTGAGCATACTGTGCCCTCCTCCACCCGGACCTCCGTCATGGCCCGCATCCTGTACCTCACTCAGATCGACATCGACTTCGGCGTGGTCGCCCAACTGCCGGCCGAGTGCGCGCGCATCGGCATCCGCCGCCCGCTGGTGGTGACCGACCCCGGCGTGCGCGCCGCCGGTGTGCTGGACCAGGCGCTGGCCGCGCTGGGCGAGGTGCCGCATGCGGTGTTCGACCGCACCCCGTCCAACCCCACCGAGGCCGCGGTGCGGGCCGCGGTGTCGCAGTTCCGAGACGAAGGCTGCGATGGCCTGATCGCCGTGGGCGGGGGCTCCAGCATCGACCTGGCCAAGGGCGTGGCGATCGCCGCCACCCACGAAGGCCCGCTGAAGTCCTACGCCACCATCGAGGGCGGCAGCCCGAAGATCACCGAGCGTGTGGCACCGCTGATCGCCGTACCCACCACCGCCGGTACGGGCAGCGAGGTGGCACGCGGCGCGATCATCATCGTCGACGATGGCCGCAAGCTGGGCTTTCACAGCTGGCTGCTGCTGCCCAAGGCGGCGCTGCTCGATCCGGCGCTGACGCTGGGCCTGCCGCCCGCGCTGACCGCCGCCACCGGCATGGACGCGTTGGCCCATTGCTTCGAGACCTTCATGGCCGCCGCCGTCAACCCACCCGCCGACGGCATTGCGCTCGATGGCCTGGCGCGCGGCTGGGCCCACATCGAGCGCGCCACCCGTGACGGTCAGGACCGCGACGCGCGTTGGCAGATGATGAGCGCCAGCATGCAGGGCGCCATGGCCTTCCAGAAGGGCCTGGGTGCGGTGCACAGCCTCAGCCACAGTCTGGGCGGCGTCAACCCGCGCCTGCACCACGGAACGCTCAACGCGATGTTCCTGCCTGCCGTGATCCGATTCAACGCGGGCGCCGACAGCGTGCAGCGCGAGCGCCGGCTGCAGCGCATGGCCCAGGCCATCGGCCTGCCCGGCTGCGACAGCCAGGGCACCGAACTGGCCGAGGCCGTACGCGAGCTGAACGCCCGGCTGGGTCTGCCCGGCGGGCTGGCCGCGATGGGGGTGACGCCGGATCTGTTCGACCGCGTGATCGCCGGCGCCATGGCGGACCATTGCCACACGACCAACCCGCGTGTGGCGACGGCCGAGGAGTACCGCGAGATCCTCCACGCCAGCCTGTGAGCCCGCGAAGAAAAAGGCCCGGCCGCTGGTGGCGGCCGGGCCTGGGTGCACCTGCGGTCAGCAGGCGACTTCACTCGGTCAGTGGAACTGCTCTTCCTCGGTCGAGCCGGTCAGCGCCTTGACGCTGGACGAGCCGCCCTGGATCACGGTGGTCACGTCGTCGAAGTAACCGGCGCCGACTTCCTGCTGGTGCGAGACGAAGGTGTAGCCCTTCTCGCGCGCAGCGAATTCCGGCTCCTGCACCATCTCGGTGTAGTGCTTCATGCCTTCGCCGCGGGCGTAGGCGTGGGCGAACTGGAAGGTGTTGAACCAGTTGATGTGGATGCCGGCCAGCGTGATGAACTGGTACTTGTAGCCCAGCGCCGACAGGTCTTCCTGGAAGCGGGCAATCTGCTTGTCGTCCAGGTTCTTCTTCCAGTTGAAGGACGGCGAGCAGTTGTAGCTCAGCAGCTTGCCCGGGCAGGTGGCGTGCACAGCCTGCGCGAATTCGCGGGCGAAGCCGATGTCGGGCACGCCGGTCTCGCACCACACCAGATCGGCATAGGGCGCGTAGGCCACACCGCGGCTGATGGCCTGCTCCAGACCGTTCTTGACGCGGTAGAAGCCCTCCTGGGTGCGCTCACCGGTCAGGAAGGGCTTGTCATTGGCGTCGTGGTCGCTGGTGATCAGGTTGGCGGCCTCGGCGTCGGTGCGGGCCAGCACGATGGTGGGCACGCCCATCACGTCGGCGGCGAAGCGCGCGGCGATCAGCTTCTCGATGGCTTCCTGCGTCGGGACCAGCACCTTGCCGCCCATGTGGCCGCACTTCTTGACAGCGGCCAGCTGGTCTTCGAAGTGCACGCCGGCAGCGCCCGCGGCGATCATGTTCTTCATCAGCTCGAAGGCGTTGAGCACGCCGCCGAAGCCGGCTTCCGCGTCGGCGACGATCGGCAGGAAGTAGTCGACGAACTGCTCGTCACCCGGGTTGATGCCGCGGCTCCACTGGATCTCGTCGGCACGCTTGAAGTTGTTGTTGATGCGGCGGACCATGGTAGGCACCGAGTCGTACGCGTAGAGCGACTGGTCGGGGTACATGGTTTCGGAGGTGTTGCCGTCGGCGGCGACCTGCCAGCCCGACAGGTAGACGGCTTCCAGACCGGCCTTGGCCTGCTGCATCGCCTGGCCGGCGGTGATCGCGCCGAAGGCGTTGACGTAGCCCTTCTTGGCGCCGCCGTTGACCTTCTCCCACAGCTTTTCAGCGCCGCGCTGGGCCAGCGTGTACTCGGGCTGCATGCTGCCACGCAGGCGCACCACGTCGGCGGCGCTGTAGCCGCGCTTGACAAGCTTCCAGCGGGGGTTCTCGGCCCAGTCCTTCTCGAGGGCAGCGATCTGTTGTTCGCGGGTCAGTCGGGTCATGAATGCTCTCCTGGCAAGGGGGAAAAAGAGGATCAACCTGGGCAATAGCTTAGCGCTCAACAGCGCTCTTGAAACACTTGTGTCTTATATAAGACTAGATTTGTTGTCCATATAAATCAACAACTTAACTCTTTGTTATCGCAATATGAAAGCGCGTCTTTCAGGCTGAGAAATTGCGCTGCACTGCAGCATGGTTGCATTTCACATCGCGCAACGCTCATTTCGTCATGGTAAACACGGACGGAGCCTGACCCAGCCGGCACGGGTGCCTACACTCTCCGGCCTGATGACCGCATTCGCCTACCTCTCCCAGACCACCTTCCTGCGCGCACCGAGTGCCCAGGCGGCCCCCCATGCTCCCTTCGCCATCGCCGGCATCGCCTGGGATGGCAGCGTCACCAACCGCCCCGGTGCGCGTGCTGCACCCGCCGCGATCCGGCAGGCCAGCCACACGCTGTGCGATGGCACCCATCCCTTGTTCGGTCTGGATCTGGAGGGCGTGCTCGCTGACGTGGGCGATCTGCCGCTGCCCAACACCAGCCTGGAGGGCATGCGCGCCGCACTGATGCCCCAGCTGCCGGCCCTGCTTCGGCAGCACCGCATGGCCTGGCTTGGCGGCGACCACTCGATCACCCTGCCCCTGCTGCGCGCCTACCGCGAACACCTCGGGCGGCCGCTGGCGGTTGTCCACTTCGACGCCCATTGCGATACCTGGGAGGACCACTTCGGCGAGCCCAGCGGCCATGGCACCTGGGTCTGGGAAGCCTTCCAGGAGGGGCTGGTCGAGTCGAGCTGCTTCACCCAGATCGGCATCCGGTCGTCGGCGGCACCGTTGGCGCGCGACTATGTGCGCGCCCAGGGCGGCCAGATCTTCACCGCGCGTGATCTGCGCGGCCTGGACGGCCCCACGGGCCTGGCGCCCATCCTGGCCGCCATCACCCAGCGCTGGCAGATGCAGGGCCGCCCGCCGCTGTACCTGAGTCTGGACATCGACTGCCTGGATCCGGCCTTTGCCCCGGGCACCGGCACGCCGGAGCCGGGAGGGCTCAGCAGCAGCCAGTTGTTGACCCTGATCGAGGAAATGTCCTCGCTGCCCTTTGTGGGCATGGATTGCGTCGAGGTGGCGCCGCCCTATGACCACGCAGAGCTGAGCAGCCTGGCCGCCGCCCACGCCGTCTGGACCTGGCTGTGTGGCCAGCGGCGCCTGCTCGGGCTCTGATTCGGTGCCTGGAGGTGCCAGCTTGGTGCGGGGTGCGCACCAGGATCGCCCTCTCGCCAAGGGGCTGATCGGAGTTTGATGCGGGACAAGTCGGGGGGGCCTGCCGACCCGAAGAATGCCCCATCGCAACGCCGCTGGAGGATGCCACCATGGCACAGTCCCTCACCCCCGAACTGCAGCGTCAGCTGCAGGCACGTCTTGCGCCTTTCGAGGCGCTGGATGCCTGCCATGCCCGCGTGATCGAACACCTGCAGATCCTGTCGCGCTTGATCGACCACCTTGAGCGCCAGGGCGTCGATGCCCAGGCCCGCGAATACGCCGGCTCGGTCATGCGATTTTTCGAGGTCGAGGCCCACGCCCACCACCGGGACGAGGAGCGCACGGTCTTTCCTCCGCTGCTGGCCGGGGCCGACCTGGAGCTGGTCAGGCACGTGCAGCGCCTTCAGCTGGACCATGGCTGGCTGGAGGAAGACTGGCGCGAGCTGGCCCTGCAACTCTCGGCGGTGGCCGACGGCTACAGCTGGTACGACCTGGACGCCCTGCGCGCCGGCGTCGAGGTGTTCACCGCGCTTTACCACGACCACATCGCGCTGGAAGAATCACTGATCTACCCGCAGGCGCGTCGGGCCCTGTCCGATGAGGTCGACGGGCTCGGCCGGCGGCTGGCCGAACAGCGCCGCGCCTACGTCGGCTGAGCGCCGTTCACGCCGCTCACAGCGGCAAGGCCGTCGTCTTCTTGACGGTGCGCAGCACCAGCATCGAGTTGGACCGCTCCACGCCCGGCAGGCGCATCAGCACCTGGGTGTGGAAGCGCTCCAGGTCTTCGGCGTCGCGGTAGGTGAAGCGGATCATGTAGTCGTTCGAGCCGGTCAGGTAGTAGCAGTCCAGGATCTGCGGCTCGTCGCGCACCGCCTGCTCAAAGGCTTCCAGCAGACTGTTGGTCATCGACTCCAGGTTGATGATCGTGAAGCTGGTGCCATGCTGACCCACGGCCTTGGGGTTCAGCAGTGCCACGGTCTGCGCGATCACCCCGGCATCCTCCAGTTGCTTGACACGCCGAAGGCAGGCGGACGGCGACAGATGTACACGCTGCGCCAGCTCCACATTCGAGAGTTTGCCGTTGAGCTGAAGCTGGGTCAGGATGGCCCGGTCTATCGCATCCAATTGCGGGATCTGAGAGCTGTTTCGCATGATCTTGCGATGTTCTCATGAAACGTCGCATGATATTGCGTCCGACCGGGTTCCTCCGGGGGCGGCGCGCAAGCACATTGCGCGCGCTGACGCCTACACTCCCACCCATCGAATTTTCGGGGCAGCGGCGCGATCGGCAATCATCTTGTTGGTCCGAAGCTTGCTCACTAGCGAACATCACCACCAGAGGGCCTGCCTAGCGCATAAGATATGAGTTTCCTGAGCGTCGACCGCGATCTTGCCCGGCAGTCCTATTACGCTGCCACTGCCCCGCGCACCCAGTCCTATCCGGCACTGCAGGGATCGGTCGACTGCGATGTCGCCGTGGTCGGTGGCGGGCTGGCGGGCCTGAGCGCTGCATTGGATCTGGCGCGGCGGGGCCTGCAGGTGGTGTTGCTCGAGGCGCGCCAAGTGGGCTGGGGCGCCAGCGGTCGCAATGGCGGCCAAGCCATCCACGGTCTGGCCTGTGACCAGGAAACCATCGAGGCGCAACTTGGACTGGACGACGCGCGCCGCGTCTGGGAAATGTCGCTTGAGGCGCTGGATCTGCTGCGCGAGCGCATCGCCGAACATGCCATCGACTGCGACTGGCGCGATGGTTACCTCGGCGTGGCCACCTCGGCCGGCAAGGGTGCGGCGCTGGCCGCCTGGGCCGAGCGCATGGCGCGCGTCTACGGCGCCGGATTCACGCTGGTGCCGCCGTCGGACATCGCCCACTGGATTGCCAGCCCGCGCTACCACAGCGGACTGCACGACCCGCGCTCGGGTCACCTGCACCCATTGAAGTATGCACTGGGCATTGCCCGGGCAGCGGCGCATGCCGGCGTGCAGATCTTCGAGGACAGCGCAGTGACGGCTCTGCAGCCGGGTGCCACGGTCCGCATCAGCACTGCCCAAGGCCAGGTCCAGGCCCGTCAGGCGCTGCTGGCGGGCAATGTCTACCTGCAGGGTGTCGCACCACAGCTCGAGCCCCGGATCATGCCGGTTGGCACCTACATCGTCTGCACCGAGGCGCTCGACAGCGCGCTGGCCGATGCGCTGGTGCCCAGCCGCTCGGCGGTGTGCGACACCAACTTCGTGCTCGACTACTTCCGCACCACCAAAGACCACCGCATGCTCTACGGCGGCCGGGTCAGCTACAGCACCATGACACCACCCAACCTGGCGGCCAGCATGCACAGCCGCATGGCAGGGACCTTTCCGCAACTGCGCGACGCCAGGATCGAATACGCCTGGGGCGGTTTCGTCGACATCACAATGAACCGGGCGCCCGATTTCGGCCGCCTGGGCAGCAACCTGTACTACCTGCAGGGATTCTCGGGGCATGGACTGGCGTTGACCGGTCTGGCGGGTCGCCTGGTGGCCGAGGCCATCAGCGGCGATGCTTCCCGCTTTGACGTCTTTGCCCGTCTGAAGCACCATCCCTTCCCGGGCGGCCGCCTGCTGCGCACGCCAGCCCTGGTGCTGGGCATGGCCTGGTACCGTCTGCGCGATCTGTTGGGATGAGCACGATGAACGACATGACCTTGCCCCCTGACACCCCCGTGGCCAAGCCGATCGTGCTGGTGCCGGCCTGCAACCGGGTGCTCGGTGAGCACCCGTTCCACATCGCCGGCAAGAAATACATCGACGCGGTGCGACTGGCCGGCGCCCAGCCCCTGGTGGTGCCCGCCGCCGAGCCCGCCGAGATCGACGCCTTGCTCGATCTGGCGCATGGCGTGCTGCTGACCGGCTCGCCCAGCAATGTCCACCCCAGCCATTTCGGCGAGGAGGTGCGCAACCCCGACCTGCCGCTGGACCCGGTGCGCGACGACTGGACACTGCCGCTGATCCGCCGGGCACTGGCGCGCGGCGTCCCGTTGTTTGGCATCTGCCGCGGCACCCAGGAAACCAATGTGGCGCTGGGCGGTTCGCTGCACCAGGCGGTGCACGATGTCGAAGGGCACGATGACCACCGCCCGCGTGACGGGGCGCCGGCCGCGGAAGCCTATGCCGCCGCCCATCCAGTGACCGTGGAGCCTGGCGGCCGGCTGGCAGCCCTGTTCGGTGCCGGCGCGCAATTTCCGGTCAATTCGGTGCACGGCCAGGCGGTGAACCGCCTGGCCGAGGGTTTGCGCGTCGAAGCCCGTGCCCCCGATGGCCTGGTCGAGGCCTTCTCGGTGGCCAGTGCACCAGGTTTCAGCCTGTGCGTGCAGTGGCATCCCGAGTGGTTGGCTGCAGACAACCCGCAGTCGGTGCGCATGCTGCAGGCCTTTGGCGAGGCCTGCCGGACCTACCGCGACCGCCACCGGGCGCCTCAGCCAGAGCGCGTCTGACGCCCGCACACGCCGGGGCCCGCGCGGCCCGGCGCTTCCCGACCCCGGGGAAGCCCTCCCAATCCGCGCGCGAAACCATCCAGGTGCCGACATGGCCAGCAAAGAACTTTTCAATTTCCACGAGCTCGAACATTGGCTCAATGAACACCGCGTCACCGAGATCGAGTGCCTCGTGCCCGACCTCACCGGCGTGGCCCGCGGCAAGATCCTGCCGCGCGAGAAATTCACCGAGGACCGCGGCATGCGGCTGCCCGAGGCGGTGGTGGCCATGGGCGTGACTGGCGAATTCCCCGAGGAAGGCCCCTACTACGACGTCATCAGCCCGATGGACCATGACATGCACCTGCGGCCCGACCCGGCCTCGGTGCGCCTGGTGCCCTGGGCGGTTGATCCGACGGCGCAGGTCATTCACGACTGCTATGACCGCGACGGGCAATTGGTGCCCTTCGCGCCGCGCTCGGTGCTGCGCCGCGTCTGCGACCTCTACGCCGCCGAGGGCTGGGATCCGGTGGTGGCGCCCGAGCTCGAGTTCTACCTCGTCGCCCGCAACACCGACCCCGACATGCCGCTGAAGCCGCCGATCGGCCGCAGCGGCCGCTCCGAGACGTCCCGCCAGGCCTACTCGATCGACGCGGTCAACGAGTTCGACCCCCTGTTCGAGGATGTCTACGACTACTGCGACAAGATGGAGCTCAACGTCGACACCCTGATCCACGAGATCGGTGCCGGCCAGATGGAGATCAACTTCTTCCACGCCCACCCGCTGGGTCTGGCCGATGAGGTCTTCTTCTTCAAGCGCACGGTGCGCGAAGCGGCGCTGCGCCACGACATGTTCGCCACCTTCATGGCCAAGCCGATCGCCGGCGAGCCCGGCAGCGCCATGCACATCCACCAGTCGGTGGTCAACAAGGCCACGGGCCGCAACATCTTCAGCAAGGAAGACGGCAGCCCCAGCGACGAGTTCTACTGGTACATCGGTGGCCTGCAGAAGTACATCCCGGCGGCCATGGCCTTGTTCGCGCCCTATGTCAACAGCTACCGCCGCCTGGCCCGCTTCACCGCCGCACCGATCAACATCCAGTGGGGCACCGATAACCGCACGGTCGGCATCCGCAGCCCGTTGGCCTCGCCACAGGCTCGCCGGATTGAGAACCGCGTGATCGGCGCCGATGCCAACCCCTACGTGGCGTTGGCCGCCACGCTGGCCTGCGGCTACCTGGGCATCAAGAACAAGGTGGCGCCCTCGCCCGAGTGCAAGGGCGATGCCTACCTGGGCGAGTACCAGCTGCCACGCAGCCTGGGCGAGGCCCTGAACCTGCTGCGCAACGAGAAGGACCTGGCCAGTGTGCTGGGCGAGTCCTTCGTCACCGTGTACACCGAAGTCAAGGAGATCGAGTACGCGGAGTTCATGAAGGTGATCTCGCCCTGGGAGCGCGAGCACCTGCTGCTGCACGTTTGATCCTCTGACCGATTTCGAGAGCAATACCATGCAAGACAACATCGTCATCCAGGCGCCCGCCGTGGCGACCCGACGCAGCACCCGCGAGTGGCAGCAGGCCGACTCGAAGCACTTCCTGCACCCCTTCACCGACTTTGGCAGCCTGAACAAGAAGGGCTCGCGCATCATCACCAAGGCCGAGGGCATCTACATCTGGGACAGCGAGGGCCACAAGATCCTCGACGCCATGAGCGGCCTGTGGTGCGTCAACGTGGGCTATGGCCAGCAGACCCTGATCGACGCCGCCACCCGCCAGATGAAGGAACTGCCCTTCTACAACGCCTTCTTCCAGACGGCCACGCCCCCGTCGATCGAACTGGCTGAACTGCTGGCGAGCGTGGCGCCCCAGGGTTTCGAGCATGTGTTCTTCACCGGCTCGGGCTCGGAGGGCAACGACACCATCGTGCGCATGGTCCGCCGCTACTGGGACATCCTGGGCCAACCCGAGCGGCAGGTCATCATCAGCCGCAAGAACGGCTACCACGGCTCCACCATGGCCGGCGCCTCGCTGGGCGGCATGAGCTACATGCACGCCCAAGGGGGACTGCCGATCCCGAACATCACCCACATCGACCAGCCCTACTGGTACGAAAACGGTCGCGACATGAGCCGCGCCGATTTCGGCAAGCTGGCCGCTTCGTGGCTCGAGGCCAGGATCCTGGAGGTCGGCCCTGAGAAGGTGGCCGCCTTCATCGGCGAGCCAGTGCAAGGGGCCGGTGGCGTGATCGTCCCGCCCGAGACCTACTGGCCCGAGATCCAGCGGATCTGCGACCAGTACGGCATCCTGCTGGTCTCCGACGAGGTGATCTGCGGTTTCGGCCGAACCGGCAACTGGTTCGGCTGCGAGACCATGGGCTCGCGCCCCGACCTGATGACCTTCGCCAAGGGCGTCACCTCCGGCTACATCCCTCTGGGCGGGGTGATGGTGGGCGACCGTGTGGCCAAGGTGCTGATCGAGCAAGGGGGCGACTTCAACCACGGCTTCACCTACTCCGGTCACCCGGTGGCTGCTGCCGTGGCCGTGGCCAACATCAAGCTGATCCAGCAACTCAAGCTGGTGGAGCATGTGCGCGACAACGTGGGCCCGTATCTTGCTGAGCAGTTCGAGTCGCTGCGGGATCACCCGCTGGTGGGCGACGTCGATCACTGCGGAATGATGGCAGGCTTGCTGTTGGTCAAGGACAAGGCGAAGGGTACGCCCTTCCCCTCGGCGCTCGAGGTGGGCATGGTCTGCCGCGGTCATTGCTTCGGCAACGGCCTGATCATGCGCGCCGTCGGCGACCGAATGATCATTGCCCCGCCGCTGGTCATGACCCGTGCGCAGATCGATGAGCTGATGGCTCTGGTGCGCAAGTGTCTGGACCTGACGCTGGCCGACGCCACCCGCCAGGGCTGGATGTGAGCGTGGGTGCCCCGTCTCGCCGTGGTAGGGCACCGACAGCCCTCGCAACCCCCGATGCAGCCCACGTCAACCGCCGCCTAGACTCGTTCGCTGAATGGGCGCGATCCGACAGCTCCCGCTGAGGATCGCCAGTCCGCCACCCTTACCCCAAGCCACCCCCGGAGGTCTCACCACCATGAAGTTCAGATCCGTCCGTTCGGTCCTCGCCCTGGCCAGTGCCAGCCTTCTGCTTGCAGCGGGTCCTGTTCGCGCCCAGGAGGAGGAGAAGGTCCTCAACATCTACAACTGGTCCGACTACATCGCCGAAGAGACGATCAAGAACTTCGAGAAGGAAACCGGCATCAAGGTCCGGTACGACAACTTCGACAACAACGAAATCGTCCACGCCAAGCTGGTGGCGGGCAAGACCGGCTACGACATCGTCGTCCCCTCGTCCAACTGGGCCAAGCTGCAGATCGACGGCGGCCTGCTGCGCAAGCTCGACAAGAGCCAGATCCCCAATTGGAAGAATCTCGACCCGGCCGTGCTCAAGCAACTGCAGGCCATGGACCCGGGCAACGACTACCTGGTCGACTGGCTCTGGGGCTACACCACGGTGGGCATCAACGTCGACAAGGTCAAGGCCGCGCTGGGCAGCACCCCCATGCCGGACAACGCCTGGGACCTCGTCTTCAAGCCCGAGTACATCTCCAAGATGAAGTCCTGCGGCGTGTCCTTCCTGGACTCGGCCTCCGAGGTCGTGCCTGCTGCGCTGCACTACCTGGGCAAGCCCTCGTTCAGCAAGAATCCCTCCGACTACGCCGCGGCGTCGCAGCTGCTCAAGTCGGTGCGTCCGAACGTGACGCTGTTCAGCTCCTCGGGCTACATCAACGACATGGCCAACGGCTCGATCTGCCTGGCCCTGGGCTGGTCGGGTGACATCAACATCGCGCGCCAGCGTGCGATCGACGGCAAGACCGGCCAGAACATCCAGGCCCTGCTGCCCAAGACCGGCGGCCTGCTGTTCTTCGACGTGATGGTCATCCCGGCCGACGCGGCCCACCCGGGCAATGCCCACAAGTGGATCAACTATGTGTTGCGCCCCGAGGTGCATGCGCAGCTGACCAACAAGGTCTTCTACGCCAACCCCAACAAGGAGTCCAAGAAGTTCGTCAAGCCCGAAGTGGCCGCGAACCCGACAGTGTTCCTCTCGGATGAGGACATGAAGAAGATGGTGCCGCCGGACTCGCTGAACAACGATCTGCGCCGCCTGATGACGCGCACGTTCACCTCGTTCAAGACCGGCCTCTGAGCCGCTGCGACCGGAGCACCATGAGCCCCTCCCCCGCCAGCACCAGCGCCGACGCCCAGTTCCTGCAGATCCAGGATGTGGTGAAGGACTTCAGCGGCTACAAGGCCGTCAACCATGTCAGCCTGGACATCGCCAAGGGCGAGATCTTTGCCCTGCTCGGCTCGTCGGGATGCGGGAAGACCACGCTGCTGCGCATGCTGGCGGGTTTCGAGACGCCCACCTCCGGTCGCA
This sequence comes from Burkholderiales bacterium, assembly GCA_017302485.1. Classification (GTDB taxonomy): domain Bacteria; phylum Pseudomonadota; class Gammaproteobacteria; order Burkholderiales; family Burkholderiaceae_C; genus Ideonella. The sequence goes on from JAFLDI010000009.1 coordinate 14,029, forward strand.
TCATCCTCAATGGCCAGGACCTGGCCGGGCTGCCGCCCTATGAACGGCCGCTGAACATGATGTTCCAGTCCTATGCGCTGTTCCCGCACCTCTCGGTGTGGGACAACATTGCGTTCGGACTGCGTCGCGACGGCCTGCCGCGCGATGAAGTCGCCTCGCGCGTCGACGCCATGCTCAAGCTGGTGCAGCTGTCCAAATACGCCAAGCGCAAGCCGCACCAGCTCTCGGGCGGCCAGCAGCAGCGTGTGGCGTTGGCGCGCAGCCTGGCCAAGCAGCCGCAACTGCTGCTGCTGGACGAGCCGCTGGGCGCGCTGGACAAGAAGCTGCGCGAACAGACCCAGATCGAGCTGGTCAACATCATCGAGCAGGTGGGCGTGACCTGCGTGATGGTGACCCACGACCAGGAAGAGGCGATGACCATGGCCTCGCGCGTGGCCGTGATGAGCGAGGGCCGGTTTCTGCAGGTGGGCTCGCCGTCCGAGGTCTACGAGACGCCGCAGACCCGCTTCGTCGCCGACTTCATCGGCAACGTCAACCTGATGGAAGGCACGCTCGACGAGGACTACGCCGACCATGTCGTCATCGGTTGCGAGGACTGCAAGCATTACGTGGGACACGGCATCACTGGCACTGAAGGCATGCCTGTCACGGTGGCGCTGCGCCCCGAGAAGATCCACCTGTCCCGACACAAGCCGGCTGACGACTTCAATACGGCGCAGGGCACGATCGAGGAGATGTCCTACTTCGGCAGCTTCACGGTCTACCGCGTCAAGCTCCCCAGTGGTGCGATGCTCAAGGTGAGCCAGGCCAACACCGTGCGCCAGCGCGACGACGAGCTGACCTGGGGCGACAGCGTCTGGGCGCACTGGTCGCGCTCGGCTCACGTGGTGCTCACCCAGTGAGGGCACAGCCATGAAAGCCCTGGTCCGGCGCCTGCAGCGCCTGTTCACCGGCCGCACCGGCGTCATCGCGCTGCCGTATGGCTGGCTGCTGCTGTTTTTCCTCTTCCCCTTCCTGATCCTCGCCAAGATCAGTGTCTCCGAGATGGAGACGGTGACCTTCAAGGATGTGCTGACCTGGAAGGAAGGCGTGCTGGCGCTGACGCTGAAGTTCAGCAACTACCTGTTCATCGCCAGCGACGACCTCTACGTCCTCACCTACATCGCCAGCCTGAAATACGCGGCGGTGACCACGCTGCTGTGCCTGCTGATCGGCTATCCCTTCGCCTACTTCATGGCGCGCGCCAAGGCCACGATCCAGCCCACCCTGCTGATGTTGGTGATGCTGCCTTTCTGGACCAGTTTCCTGCTGCGGGTCTACTCCTGGAAGGCGCTGCTGTCCGAGAACGGCTGGGTGTCCGACCTGTTGATTCTGACCGGCCTGGACCAGTTGCTGGTGGCCGGTGGGCTGATCGGTGCCCCGGGCAAGTTCATGAATACACCGTTCTCGCTGGTGCTGGGCATGACCTACACCTACCTGCCCTTCATGATCCTGCCGCTGTACTCCAACCTGGCCAAGATGGACCTGCGGCTGCTGGAGGCCGCGGCCGATCTGGGAGCGACCCCCTGGCAGGCCTTCTGGCGCATCACGGTGCCACTGTCCAAGGCGGGCATCATCGCGGGCTCGATGCTGGTCTTCATTCCCTGCGTCGGTGAGTTCGTCATCCCGGAGTTGCTGGGTGGCCCGGAGACCCTGATGATTGGCCGCGTGGTCTGGGATGAGTTCTTCTCGAACAACGACTGGCCGATGGCTTCCAGCGTGGCCGTGGTAATGATCCTGCTGATCATCGTGCCGCTGGCCATCTTCAACAAATACCAGGCCGAAGCGCAGGAGAGCCGTTGACATGCGACTGACGCCCAACTTCAATCGCCGCTTCGGCAAGGGCTGGCTGGCCGGTGGCTACCTGTTCCTCTACCTGCCGATCGTTGCGCTGATCCTGTACTCCTTCAACGACTCGCCGGTGGCCAATGTCTGGCGCGGCTTCACGCTGAAGTGGTATGCGGCCCTGCTGGAAGACCAGGAGATGCTCAATGGCCTGTGGCTGTCGGTGAAGATCGCCTTCTTCACCGCCTGCGGCTCGGTCGTTCTCGGCACTTTCGCTGCCTTCGCGCTGGTCAAGTACAAGCGCTTTTTCGGCCGCACGGTTTTTTCTGGCATGGTCAATGCCCCTCTGGTGATGCCCGAGGTGGTGGTTGGCCTGTCGCTGCTGCTGATGATGGTGTCGGTTCAGCGGGCCCTGGGCTTCCCTGAGCGGGGCGCATTGACCATCTGGATGGGCCACCTGCTGCTGGGCATGGCCTATGCCACTGTGGTGGTGCAGGCCCGTCTGCAAGAGCTCAACCCCCAGCTGGAAGAGGCGGCCATGGACCTGGGCGCCCGCCCGCGCCAAGTCTTCTTCCTGGTCACGCTGCCGATGATCGCCCAGGCGCTGATGTCGGCCTGGCTGCTGACCTTCACGCTGTCGCTCGACGACGTGGTGCTGTCGGCCTTCCTGTCCGGACCCGGCTCGACCACCATGCCCCTGGTCATCTTCTCCCGCGCCCGCCTGGGCCTGAATCCCAGCGTCAACGCGGTGGCCACCCTGATCGTCCTGGTCGTGGCCATCGGCACCGTGCTCGCCAGCTACGCCATTGCCAACGCCGAGCGCAAGCGCCAGCGCGAAATGGCCGAAGCCGCTCGCCACTGAACAACCACCGAGACAACCCCAGCCAGAAGGAACCCCTCCATGAGCTTGATGCTTCGCCCCACCCTCCTCGCCCTGGCCCTGTCCGCCGCCTTTCCGGTGGCGGCCCAGTCCAATGAAGAACTGCTCAAGGAGCTGCGTGCCCTGAAGGAACGCGTCGCCGACCTTGAGAAGAAGCTCGACACGGCAGCGGCCACCAAGCCGCAGTGGGGCATGACACCGGAACAGGCCGCCGAGTTCAACCGCATTGCCGTCAAGACCGAGTCCATCCAGGACAACTTCACCGACCAGGGCTACAAGGGCTTGAAGGTCACGGGTTACATCGAGCCGGTCTTCGTCTACAACCAGCGGCAGAACCGTGCCGGGGTGCAGTTCCTGAACCAGCAGGCCGACGGCTACAACTACGACACCTCCTACATGGGCGCTGCCGTGCTGGACCTGACCAAGGAGACCGACAGCGGCACGATCTGGAAGCTGACGCTGGCACCCAACCGCGGCACCGGCGCGGTGGTCGATGGACAGTCGATCGTCCAGGAGGCGTCGGTGTCGATTCCCCTGGGCAGCCTGCAGACACGCCTGATCGCTGGACAGATCCCCGACTGGTCCGGCTACGAATACCAGCAGCCCACACTGAACCCGTTCACCTCGCACAACCTGCTGTATGACTTCACGCTGCCCACGCACTATGTCGGCGTCGGCATGGATATCAAGGACGGCAAGTGGTGGTTCCGCGGCTTGCTGGGCAACGTCAACAAGACCGTCAAGGACAACGGTGACAAGAGCCCGGTCGTTGCCCTGCGGCTGGACTATGCCAAGGGTGAGTTCAGCGGTTGGGGTGCGGCGGCCCTGTTCGGCAAGGCGGCCAACTTCAACACCGGGACACCCACCACCGCCCAGTTGCTGGAAGTCGATGGCTACTTCACCCGCGGTGACATCACGCTGCAGGGTCAGGTCAGCTATGGCGCCCAGAAGCAAGGGGCCATCACGCCCGACCTGACCACCGGTGCCTACCGCGACTCCCAATGGTGGGGCGTGTCCGGCATGATGGGCTACCTGTTCAATCCGCGCCTGCAAGGTCTGCTGCGCGCCGATTACATCAAGAACAGCAAGAATGGCGGCGGCCTGTTCGGCTATACCGGCTACTCGTTCGATGATGGTACCGGCATGGTGTACGGCAACGACGGACGCAACGGCATTGGCCCCGATCTCAACGGCGACCTCAACCGCGGCGCCAACCGCTGGGCCATCACCACCGGCATGAAGTACCTGCTCGACACCAACACCACGGTCAAGCTTGAGTACCGCCTGGATGGCGCCGACCGGGCCGTCTTCGAGGATGTCAAGACCGGTGCCATGAAGAAGTCCAACAGCATGGTGGCAGCCTCGGTGGTTGTCGCCTTCTGATCCTGACAACAGCGGCCGCGCGGCCCCCTGGGTCCGCGCGGCCGCTTCGTTTCGCCCCCTGACGAGGAACCCCATGAGCACGATCGACTGGGCGGCCCGTGCCGCTGACCTGCGCCTTGACGGCCGCTCGCTGATCGACGGCAAGCGCGTCGACGCCGTTGACGGACAGAGCTTTGCCAAGCACTCACCGATCGACAACCGACTGCTGGGCCCGGTGGCCCGTGGTCAGGCGGCTGACATCGATGCCGCGGTGCGCGCAGCCCGCGCCGCCTTCGAAGACCGCCGCTGGGCCGGCAAGGCACCGGCGGTTCGCAAGAGGATTCTGCAGCGCTTCGCCGACAAGATCCTGGCTGCCAGGGACGAGCTGGCGCTGCTCGAGACACTGGACATGGGCAAGCCCATCCAGTACTCGCTGTCGGTCGATGTCCCCTCTACGGCCCGCTGCATTGCCTGGTACGCCGAGGCGGTGGACAAGATCTACGACGAGATCGCCCCCACGCCCGACAGCGCGCTGGCCCTGATTACCCGTGAGGCCATGGGCGTCATCGGCGCCATCGTGCCCTGGAACTACCCGATGATCATGGCCGCCTGGAAGCTGGGGCCGGCGCTGGCTGCAGGCAACTCGGTGGTGCTCAAGCCCAGCGAGAAGAGCCCGTATACGGCCCTGCGCCTGGCCGAGCTGGCCATCGAGGCCGGTATTCCGCCCGGCGTGTTCAATGTCGTGCCCGGCTTCGGTCATGAAGCCGGCGAGGCGCTGGCCTTGCACATGGAGGTCGATGCGATCGGCTTCACCGGCTCCACGCGGGTGGGCCGGCGCATGCTGGACTACGCCGGCCGGTCCAACCTCAAGCGGGTCTACAACGAACTGGGCGGCAAGTCGGCCTTCGTCGTCTTCGACGACTTCAAGGACCTCGGCCGCGCCGCCCGCACCGTGGCCGGCAGCATGTTCTTCAACCAGGGCGAAAGCTGCAATGCGCCCTCGCGCGTCCTGGTGCATGACAGCGTGGCCGACGAGTTCGTCCGGCTGGTCGCCGCCGAGGCGCCCAAGTACGCCCCGGGCGACCCGCTGAACCCGGCCACCGAGCTGGGCGCGCTGGTCGACGAGACCCAGATGAAGACCGTGCTCGGCTACATCGAGGCGGGTCATGCCGAGGGTGGGCGCTGCGTGGCCGGCGGTCAACGCGCGCGTGCCGAGACAGGCGGCTACTACGTCGAGCCCACGGTGTTTGATGGCATCCGCAACGACATGAAGATCGCCCGCGAGGAGATCTTCGGCCCGGTGATGAGCGTGATCCGCTTCAAGGATGAGGCCGAGGCGCTGCAACTGGCCAACAACTCGGCCTACGGCCTGCAGGCCAGCGTCTGGAGCGACAACCTCAACCGCGCCCACCGCGTGGCGCGCGGCCTGCGGGCCGGCACGGTGCACGTCAACCAATACGACGAGGACGACATCACGGTGCCATTTGGCGGCTACAAGCAGAGCGGCAACGGCCGCGACAAGTCGCTGCATGCCTTCGACAAGTACACCGAGCTGAAGACCACCTGGATCCGCATTGACTGACGCCCGCCCAGACGCCGCCGCCCTGCGTGAGCAGCTTGCCGCGCAAGGCGTGCACACCCTGCTCGCCCAGTTCACCGATCTGCACGGCGTGGCCAAGGGCAAGTACGTGCCGCTGCACCAGCTGGATGAGCTGTTGTCCCAGGGGGCGGGTTTTGCCGGGCCGTCGATCTGGGGCACCGGCCTGCCGCGCACCGGCGCGCGCGCCGAGTATTACGCGCGAGGTGACTGGCAGCGCATCACCGTCATGCCCTGGCAGCCGGGCTTTGCGCGCGTGGTGTGCGACGGCTTTGTGGCCGGCCAGCCCTTCGATGCTTGCCCGCGACAGGTGCTGCGCCGCGCAACGGCGCGCCTGGCCGAGCGGGGCTGGACACTCAAGACCGGCATCGAGCCCGAGTTCTTCCTGTTGCGCCGGGAGGCCGGCGCCTTCGTGCCGGTCGACGCGCACGACCGGCTGGACAAGCCCAGCTACGACCTGAAGGCGCTGCCGCGGCAGGCCGCCTTCCTGCACGATCTGCGCGGCGTGCTGGAGGCCTGGGGTCTGACGGTGCTGCAAATCGACCACGAGGACGCCCACGGCCAGTACGAGCTGAACTTCGCCTTCGACGAGGCCCTGGCCAGCGCCGATCATCTGATGGGGTTCAAGCTGGCAGCGCACGCGCTGGCCGAGGCGCGAGGCATGGTCTTCTCGATGATGCCCAAACCCTTTGCCAACCAGCCGGGCAGCGGACTGCACTTTCACGTGTCGCTGTGGAACCCGGCGGGCGACTGCCTCTTCAACCCGGCCGTCGCAGGCGAAGACCTGTCGCCGCTGGGCCGTCAGTTCGTGGCCGGTGTGCTCGCCCATGCGCCGGCGCTGTGCGCACTGGCCGCCCCCACGGTCAACAGCTACAAGCGCCTGGTCGTCGGTGAGAGCCTGTCAGGGACCAGCTGGGCGCCGGCCTACATCGCGCACGGCCCCAACAACCGCTCGGCGCTGGTGCGCACGCTGCCAGGTCGCTTCGAATGGCGTGTGCCTGATGCCAGCGCCAACCCTTACCTGGCCACCGCCGGCCTGATCGCGGCGGGCCTGGATGGCATCGACCGCCAGCTCGAGCTGCCGCCGGTGTGTACCGACGACCTGTTCCTGCTCGACCTGCCGGCGCTGCATGCCCGCGGCATCGGCCTGCTGCCGCAGTCGCTGAGCGAGGCGCTTGACGCGTTGGCGGCCGACCCGGTCGTCTGCGCCGCCCTGGGTGAGACCTTGTCGCGCGAGTTCGTTCGCCTCAAGCGCGCCGAGTGGCTCAGCTACGCTCGCCACGTCAGCGACTGGGAAATGCAGCGCTATGCGGCCGCCTTCTGAGGCCCCTGTGGGCCGGGCAGTGCCCGGCCCCTCCCCCAAGACTCCGCCTGGTGGGGCCCTGCGTCGACGCGAACTGCTGCTGGGGGCCGCCGCCTTGTCGGCCGGCGCCGCCGCCCAGACGGCGCCCGAGGTGATTCGCCTGGGCCAGTCGGTCCCCATCAGCGGTCCGGCCCAGCACCTGGGCATCGAGGTTCAACGAGGGCTTCAACTGGCCTTCGACTCAGCCAACGCCTCGGGCACCCTGCCGGGCCGCCGATTGGAACTGGTGTCACTCGATGACCAGTACGAGCCCGAGCTGGCGCTGGAGAACACGCACAGCCTGATCCAGCACGATCGCGTGTTCGCCCTGGTGGGCTATGTCGGCACCGAGGCCACCCAGCGCTGCCTGCCGGTGGCCGCACAGGCCGGAGTGCCGTTGGTCGCACCATTGACCGGTGCCGAGTCCCTTCGTACACGACCCCCTCGCTGGCTCTACCACCTGCGCCCTGGATTGGCCGCCGAGCTGGGTCTGATCGTGCGCACCCTGGCGACCATGGGTTGGCGACAGCTGGCTGTGGTTCAGCAGGCAGATGCCGATGGCCAGGCGGGACTGGAAGCCTTGCGCACCGTCCTTGGTCAAACGGGGCTGCCGTCTCCCCTGGTCGTCGCGCGGGTCGAACGCAATTCGACCGGGCAGGTGGCCTTGGAGCAGCGCGACATCCAGCAGGTGAGCCAACAGCTCCTGGCCGCGCGCCCACAAGCCGTGCTCTTTCTGTGCGCCCACGCACCGACGGCGGCCGTGCTCAAGCGATTGCGCACCAGTGGCTATGCCGGCGGTGCCTATGCCACCAGCCTGGCCAGCTCCAGCGCCTTGGGCGCGTTGCTGGGTGCCCAGGTGGCTGGCCTCAACATCACCCAGGTGGTGCCCTCACCCGGTGATGTCTCGCGGCCGGTGGTGGCCGCCTACCGTCAGCGACTGGGCGCAGCCGCACCCGAGCATGTCTCACTGGAGGCCTGGATTGCCGGCCAGGTGGTGATCGAGGCCCTGCGGCGCACCCCTCTGCGCTCAGGCCGGCTGGGGTTCCTGGGTGCACTCGAGTCGCTGGGCGGTTGGGACGCTGGCGGCTTTACCCTGCAATGGGACCCGCTGCGTCGCCAGGCCTCGTCGCAGGTGGCCTTGACGGTGCTGGACGCCCAGGGGCGTCCGCAGCGATGAGCGCCCGCTCGGTGCCCTGGCTGGCCTACGCCAGCCTGGCGAGCAGCATGGCGCTGGTCGGCAGCTACGTCGGGCTGTCCAAGCTGCTGGTCGCCGTGCTGCCGGTCTTTCTGCTGGCCTGGCTGCGTTTTGGCATGGCTGCCGTGGCCATGCTGGGCTGGCTCAAGCGCGCGCCGCATGAGCCGGCACTGGGCCCGCGCGAGAGACGCCTGCTGTTCTGGGAGAGTTTCCTCGGCAACTTCCTGTTCTCGATCTGCATGCTGTACGGCGTGGCAGCCACCTCGGCGGTGGCGGCCGGGGTGGTGATGGCAACCATTCCGGCCCTGGTCGCGCTGCTGTCCTGGCTGTTCCTGGGTGAGCGCATCGGACGGCGGGTGGCGCTGGGCATCGCCTGTGCAGTGGCGGGCGTCGCGTGGCTGGCGCTCGCCGGCTCGGAGGTGTCGGACGCATCGTCGCCCTGGTGGGGTTACGCCCTGCTGCTGGCCGCCGCGGTCTGCGAGGCCTGCTATGTCGTCATCGGCAAGCGACTGACCGCGGAGGTGTCGCCACGCCGCATCAGCGCACTGATCAACCTGTGGGGACTGGTGCTGGTCACGCCCCTTGGGCTGTGGCAGGCCACGACCTTCAACTTCGGTGCGGTGGCGCCATCCCTCTGGGCAATGCTGGTCTTCTACGCCCTGGCCGCCAGCATGATCACGGTCTGGCTGTGGATGCGTGGGCTGCGCGAAGTGCCGGCCCCGCGCGCTGGCGTCTTCTCGGTGATGCTGCCGCTCAGCGCAACGGCCGTGGGCGTGCTGTTTCTGGGTGAAACACTGGGTTTGGCGCAGCTGGGAGCCTTGGCGCTGGCGCTGGCCGGGCTGCTGCTGGCCACCTGGCCCAGCCGCGCCTGATCACAGGAAACCCAGGCTGCGCCGGCTGCCGAAGTTGGCCAGATTGGGCAGCAGCCCATCGAGGTCGCCGTCGGCCACGCCAAACCAGCTCAGCAGTGTGGCGGCGTACTGGTCCACAGAACTGCTGGGGATCCATCGCCCCTGCAACTCCCATTCATCCACCCCTACATCGTCCTGGCCACCCAACTCCAGCACCGGATAGCTGCCGTAGGTCTGTCCACCCTTCACGGCGCCTCCCAGCACCAACTGATGGTTGCCCCAGGCATGATCGGTCCCCAGGGTCTCATTGGGTGCGAAGGTGCGGCCGAAGTCGCTCTGGGTGAAGGTGGTGACCTGCGGCGCCAGCCCCAGGGCCGTCAGGGCGTTCTGAAAACAGGACAGGGCCAGCGCCAGCTCGCTCAACAATGCCGCGTGCACGCCCTCGGTGGCCGAGCCTGCAACCTGGCTCAGGTGGGTGTCGAAGCCGCCCATCTGGGCGAAGAACATCTGCCGATTGCCCTGCACGATGGCGCTGGCCGCGATCAGCTTGGCGGCCTGGTAGAGCTGTGGCCCGAGCTGACCGACCACGGCGCCGTCGCTGATCAGCGGCGCAAAGGCGGCGTCGATCTGCGGCAGTGCGTCCGGGTCACCCGGGCTGACGCCCACCAGTCCCGCCAGGCGATTGGACACATCGAACGCATTGCGCTGCTGGCTGGCATAGGCACCGGCCAGATCCAGCGCCTGCGGCGCAGCGTACAGCGCGTCGATGGCCACCTTGCGCAGGCGATTGGCCTCCCAGTCCATGTCCTGCGGGCGCAGGCCGTAGGCGCCGAAGCCCGCGCCAGGACCGGGCAGCACCAGGGGCATGCGCAGATCTTCGACCCCGAAGTGGCCATTGCCGCCCAGCGAAATCACCGGGTTGACGGTGGCCAGGTGCTGCGAGGCACGGCCGCCCCAGCCGGTGCGCGACTGCGAATCGGTGGTACCGGTCTCCCATTGCACCTGCTGGTCGGAGTGCGAGAACAGGCTTTCAGGCACCGTCTCGGAACCCTCCGGCGCGTCACGGTACTGTTGCTTGGTCAAGGGTTCATGCAAGGGGCCCAGGTTGAAGACTGGTGCGAATGCGCCGCTGTTCCAATGCGCGGCCAGCGGCGACATGACCGGATGCAGGCCATAGCTGCTGCCGGGCAGAGCGACCAGGCTGGTCCTGGGCAGTGCCAGGGGGCCCCGTACCGCGGCATACGCGGCATGTCGGCTGTCGGTGGGCACCACCATGTTCATGCCGTCATTGCCGCCATACAGGAAGATGCAGACCAGCGCCTTGTAATCGGCGGCCCAGGCCTGGCGTGGCGCCAGCAGCAGGTTGGCCAGACCGCCAGTGCCCAGGGCGGCGGCCAGCGTCGCGCCGGCGCCCAGGAAGCGTCGGCGGGCGAGATGGGGGCTCGTGTGTGTCATCAGACCATCCTCCTCAGCGCTGCACCTGGTAATCCGGAGAGGCCAGGATCAAGTAGGCGGCGGTGGCCACGCGGCGCTCTTTCCAATGGTCCTTGTCGACCTCGCGGGTCCAGAAGGCCACGGCGTCGATCACCCGCCGGCGGGGCTCGGCGGCGAGTGTGCGGCCCAGCAGCAGGCGGCTGATGCGATCGACCAATTGGGGCGAGACACCGGCATCGGGCAGGAAGTCAGTCAGGTCCACTGCAGTGCCCAGCGCATCGGGAACGTCCGGATTGGGCGCAGAGCCACCCCAGTCGAACAGCCAAGTCAGCACATTCAGGCGCTCCAGAGCGCCGTTGGTGTTGTGGATGCCGAACTCCGGCCCGACCCGACCGGTTCCCGGCACCGGGTAGTCTGGTGGGTAGAAGCCGAACACCGAGGGCGACATGAACATCTGCTGGTGCAGCGTGTCGCCCCACCACCAGTTGAAGGGTTCACCGTCGGTATGGCCCTTGAATGCGCGCAGCGCTCCGGTGAACAGAAGGGCCGGCGCCCGCAGGTGGCCGGCTCGGGCTGCATCGGGTGCCTCGTTGCGCGCCTGAGGGTCCAGCAAGACGGCCGCGACAGTGGCCGCCAGATCGCCCTTGCGTGATTGACCAAAGACGTGCTCACCGCCCGCATCGGTGTGGACGAAGCGACCCGTCTCGAAGGCCGCTGCCACGCGCCCGACATACGCCGGCTCAGGGTCGCTGGACACCAGATGCTGGATCATGCGGCGGGCCACGAAAGGCGCGATGTTGGGGTGCCGCATCAGGCTGTCCAGCACCTGCTCCAGCGCCGCCGGCGCTGGCGTATGGGCAGCCACGCGAACCTTGGACAGCAGGTTTCGGAACTTCTGGTCGCGCAGCCGCGGCGCCTCGGTCATCTCACCGCCGTAGTACTGGCAGTTGGCGCCCTCCGGCCAGCATCCCCAGGGGCTGGCACCGCCCGCCGGATAGGTCCAGCCGGTCAGCGCGAAGGCGTAATTGCGCACCATGTTGTTGTCATACACCGGCTTGCAGCGCCCCCCCTTGAGCGTGCCGTCGGCTTCGAGCCTGCAGGTACCGAGCGCGAACAACTGCAGCAGCTCGCGGGCGAAGTTCTCGTTGGGTGCGTAGCGGTCGTTGTTGACATGGTCGAGATAGTCGCCCATCACGGGTGAAAGAATCACCTGTCGCAGCAGCTTGCGGTAGTTGTCGAAGGCCAGCGCCAGCATCTGGTTCTGGTACTGCCGCAGGCCATAGGTGCCGGCCACCTCGTGGCCGCTGACCACCAGGAAATGCGACAAGGCCATGGCGACGCGCTGGCGCAACTGGTCTGGCTGGTTCACGGCGTTGCGGTAGAAGTCCCAGACCAGAGGCTCGGTGGAATAGAAGTCGCGCCAGCAGTACGGGTTGTCCTTCTGCGCACCGCTTTCGCAGAACGGGATCTGGCTGGTCCGGGTGTGGATACGGTCTGTCCCGCCGCGCTGGAAGCGCGACACATCCAGCGTCATCTGCTGCTGGACCCATGAGGCCGCGCCGGCCGCCTGGATCTCGGCCACCAGGGCCTCGCTGGGACCGAAGCTGGCCTGGTGTGCCAGGCGCACAGCGTCGGCCTGGGTGGTGCTGGTCGTGCCTGGCCCGCCATTGGCCGGGCGGGTGCCTGCCTCTGAGGTCTGGGCACCCCCTGCTGACGTGGACTCCGACTGGCCACCGCCGCAAGCGACCAGCAGCAGGACGCCGGTCAGGGCCATGACGTGTCGCCAACGCCCCGTCGTGATCACGGACATGCGCACCTCCCTCGCTTTGTCACCAGGCTGCATGGTGCCGCCTGTCCCGTCCACGCACTGTAACGGACCGTAGCGTGGTGTCAGCGAATGACTGTGTCGCGCGCCTGCTGCCAGACGGCTTGCGCTGCCTGCCCCTTGAGGCGATGGTCGCTCCAGACCTGTCGCCAACGACGCGCTCCCGGCAGGCCGCTGCGCAGGCCCAGCATGTGGCGGGCGATGTGCGACCATGGCACGGCACTGCGGGACATGTAGGCCACCATGGCAGCCTCGACTTGGTCGCGCTCCCCGGCGGGCTCGCCCAGAGCACCCAGGAAGCGGGCGTCCCAGTCGGCCATCAACCAGGGTTGGTGGTAGGCCTCGCGACCGATCATGACGCCGTCGACCTGGCTCAGGTGCGCAGCAATCTCGTCGTTGCTGCGCACGCCACCGTTGAGCACCACCGTCAGCTGCGGGAAGTCCTGCTTGAGGCGATGGACGAACGCGTAGCGCAACGGCGGCACCTCGCGGTTCTCCTTGGGTGACAGGCCCTGGAGCCATGCATTGCGGGCATGGACAATGAACACCTCACAGCCGGCCTCGGCCAGCGTGCCGACGAAATCGCGCACGAAGTCATAGCTCTCCACGCGGTCCACACCTATGCGGTGCTTGACCGTGACCGGAATGCGCTGCACGGCGTCCCGCATCGCCTTGATGCCATCGGCCACCAAGCGTGGCTCGTTCATCAGGCAGGCGCCGAAGGCGCCCCGTTGTACCCGCTCGCTGGGGCAACCGCAGTTGAGGTTGACCTCGTCATAGCCCCACCGCTCGGCCAGGCGTGCGCAGGCGGCCAGATCGGCGGGCTCGCTGCCGCCCAGTTGCAGTGCGACCGGGTGCTCTTCGGGATTGAAGTCCAGATGGCGTGCCTGATCGCCGTGCAACAGTGCGCCGGTGGTCACCATCTCTGTGTAGAGCCGGGCGCGGCGGGTGATCAGCCGATGAAAGAAGCGGCAATGGCGGTCGGTCCAATCCAGCATCGGTGCCACCGACAGGCGCCAAGGCGACAGCGGCGCGTCCATCACTTGCGGGCCTTGCGGCGCTGGCGGGCGCGTTCCTCGCGCACGGCGGCCCGCTCCTCGC
>JAFLDI010000090.1 GCA_017302485.1 Burkholderiales bacterium
GCGCGGCCTGCTGGCGCCGGGCGCGCTGCTGGGCCTGGACGTGCCGCCGCCCAGCCCGCAGGTCTGCACCTGTTTCGATGTGCGCGAGGACCGCATCCTGGCCACGCTGCAGCCGCTGACCGGCTCGCCCGAGGCCCGGCTGGTTGGTCTGCAGTCGGCGTTGAAGTGCGGCACCAACTGCGGCTCCTGTCTGCCGACGCTGCGCCGCCTGGTGGCCGCTCGATAAGGCGGACGACGACTGCCACGGTCTGAGGGCCGCGGGCGGCCCGAACCCGGATCACCTTGGTCAGCGTGCCAGCACCTGCACCGCGCCGCCCTGCAGCCGCACCGGCCAGGTGGCTACCGACAGCGCGGTGTCCTCGACGCCCTCGCCGGTGGCCAGATCGATGTGGTTCTTGTAGAGCGGCGACGCGACCACGAAGCGTTCGCCCATATTGCCGACCAGGCCGCGCGCGAGCACGCTGACGCCGGATTTCGGGTCCACGTTGTCGATTGCGAACAGACGGTCGCCGGTGAGGCGGAAGATCGCCACATGCGCCGCACCCAGCCGCGCGCAGACGCCTGTGTCAGGCAGGATGTCGCCAAGCTGGCAGACGGTGGTCCAGGGGAGAGGTTCTTCGAGCATGATGGGGTTCCGTGGCATCAGGCGGTGGCGTCGGCGCGGGTCTGGATGGCAGCGCGTTCGTCCGGGTGTGCCGGGCGGATCTGGCCGCGCTCCTCGACAAAGACGATGCGCTCGTCGGGACGCTCACTGTTGACGAAGCTGCGGAAGCGCGCACGCACTGCAGGCGTGGTGACGGCCGTCTTCCATTCGCACTGGTAGGTGTCGACGACGTGCCTCATCTGCAGCTCCAACTCGGTGGCCAAGCCCAGCGTGTCCTCCACCAGTACCCTCCTGAGGTAGTCCAGCCCGCCTTCCATGTTGTCGCGCCAGGTGCTGGTGCGCTGCAGGCGGTCGGCGGTGCGGACATAGAACATCAGGAACCGGTCGATCAGGCGGATCAGGTCGACCTTGCTCAGGTCCGAGGCGATCAGCTCGGCGTGGCGCGGCTTCATGCCGCCATTGCCGCAGACGTAGAGGTTCCAGCCCTTGTCGGTAGCGATCACGCCGACATCCTTGCCTTGAGCCTCGGCGCATTCGCGGGTGCAGCCCGAGACGCCGAACTTGATCTTGTGCGGCGCGCGCAGACCCTTGTAGCGGTTCTCCAATTCCACCGCCAGGCCGACCGAGTCATCCACGCCATACCGACACCAGGTCGAGCCGACGCAGGACTTCACTGTGCGCAGCGACTTGCCATACGCGTGGCCGCTTTCGAAGCCGGCGGCAATGAGTTCCTCCCAGATCAGCGGCAGCTGCTCTACGCGCGCGCCGAACAGGTCGATCCGCTGCCCCCCGGTGATCTTGGTGTACAGGCCGTACTTCTTGGCCACCTGGCCGACGGCGATCAAACCTTCGGGGGTGACCTCGCCGCCAGCCATGCGCGGCACCACCGAGTAGCTGCCGTCCTTCTGGATGTTGCCCAGGTAGTAATCATTGCTGTCCTGCAGCGGCGCCAGCTCGGGTTCGAGCACGAAGCCATTCCAGCACGAGGCCAGGATCGAGGCCGCAGCCGGCTTGCAGATATCGCATCCCAGCCCATGACCGTGTCGGGACAGCAAGTCCGCGAAGTGCCGGATCTGGCCGACGCGCACCAGGTGGTATAGCTCCTGGCGGGAGTGGGCAAAGTGCTCGCAGAGGTGGTTGTTGACGGCCATGCCACGCTTGGCCATCTCGCCCTTCATGATCTGCGTGACCAGCGGCACGCAGCCGCCGCAGGTGACGCCTGCCTTGGTGCAGGTCTTCATCTGCGCGATCGTCGTGCAGCCCTCGCCCACGGCGGCGGAAATCATGCCTTTGGTGACGCTGTTGCACGAGCAGATCTGCGCACTGTCCGGCAGGGCATCCGGGCCCAGGCCCGGCTTGGCGGCGCCCTCGCTGCTGGGCAGGATCAAGAATTCGGGGTGCTCGGGCAGCGCGATGGCATTGCGCGTCATCTGCTGAAGCGTGCCGTACTCGGCGGCGTCGCCAACCAGCACGGCGCCCAGCAGTGTCTTGCCGTCGGCGCTGGTGACGATCCTTTTGTAGACCTGCTTGAGCTCATCGATGTACTGGAACGAGCGCGCGCCCGGTGTCTTCGCATGGGCATCGCCCACCGAGGCCACATCCACGCCCATCAGCTTGAGCTTGGTACTCATGTCGGCGCCCGCGAAGGCTGCCGAGGGATCGCCGGCGATGTGGCGGGCGGCCACTCGCGCCATGTCGTAGCCAGGCGCGACCAGACCAAAGGTCTGATCTTTCCACGACGCGCATTCGCCGATGGCGTAGATGTCACGGTCGCTGGAGCGGCAGTGGTCGTCGATCACCACTCCACCGCGCGCACCGATGGCCAGCACACTATGGCGCGCGAGCTCGTCGCGCGGCCGGATGCCGGCCGAGAAGACGATCATATCGGTCTCGAGGTGGCTACCGTCGGCGAACACCATGCGGTGAAAAGCGCTGCCACCGTCGGTGATTTCCACTGTGTTGCGGCCGGTGTGAACCTGCACGCCCAGGGCCTCGATCTTCTCGCGCAGCACCCGGCCACCGCCCTCATCCACCTGCACCGCCATCAGTCGTGGTGCGAATTCGACCACATGGGTCTGCAGCCCCATGTCGCGCAGCGCCTTGGCGCACTCCAAGCCCAGCAGGCCGCCGCCCACGACCACGCCGGTCCTACTGCGGGCGCCGCGGGCCTGCATGGCTTCGAGGTCGCCGATGGTGCGGTAGACGAAGATGTCCGGACGCTCGCGCCCCGTCACCGGTGGCACAAATGGGTTGCTGCCAGTGGCCAGCACCAGCTTGTCGTAGGCGATGTCTTCGCCATCGGCCGTGGTCACGGTGCGGGTGCGGCGCTCGATCTTCGCCGCCCGAGTGGCCAGGCGCAGCGAGAAGCCACTGCGCTCAAAAAAGCCCGGTGACACCATCGACAGGTCGTCGGCTGTCTTGCCCGAGAAGTACTCCGACAGATGGACGCGGTCGTAGGCGGGGCGGGGCTCCTCGCACAGCACCGTGACCTCGGCATCTGCGATGCCGCTGTCCGCAAGCGACTCGAGGAACTTGTGGCCGACCATGCCATGACCAATAACGACGATCTTCATCGGTGTGTCCAGATGCAGTACGAACCCGCCGCCAGCGATGGGCCTGCGAGTCGTACCAGGGTGGGAGGATGGTGGTGCCCAATCACGGGCCCAGGGGCCGCGACGAGCGGCGGGGAGGGCGCTTGGGACGCTGGGTCAGCGCCGGCCCGGACCCATCCGCCGCCGTTGGCGGATGCTGCTCGTCGCGGGGTGGAGAGTCGTTGCCTCCCCACGGGACGGGATTTACGAGCAAGTTGCAGGCCAAGGGCCTCAAGAGGTACGCCCGGGGGACCGCTGCGGTGTCATGTCGTCATGGCGCCCCAAATTGGCGCAGCGCGGTGCCACCGCCAGCGTGCGATGCACCATCTGCGATCAGGCGGTGCGGGATACATCGTCAAGGCGCTGGCGACAGGCGAGCCATTCGGAGGTGTAGCTGACAGACGCGCTCAGGGCCGGCTTTATGGCCGGCCTGGGCTGCGGCCAGGCACGGCCTCCGCCCGCTGTATCACCACTCCGCCAGCGCGCTTCCCGTTCTGTGGCGCTCGCGCCTCCAAGCTGCGTCCCCACGCGCTGCCAGCAGCAATGATGTGGCCTATCGACCAGGTTGCCTACCGGGCAAGGACACCTCTCAGCCTAGGGAGGCCACCTCTAACAATCCTCAGCCAGAATGTGGTCATGACTCACGAGCTACCCGCCCGCGACGACATCCTCCGCGCCATCGCCGCTCGGGTCGACAACGAGCACATCGCCTCGCTCACCCTCGAAGAAATCGAGTTCGCCATGACTCTCGAAGGTCGACGGCTGCTGCAGTCGGTAAGGCTGGGGTCGAGCGAGTATCGACTCTCAAGGTTGGCAAGGGAAGTGCTCCAGCAACGGGCAGCGAGCGCCGATGCTTGAGCGAGCCGCCGAAAGCCCGATTTGACGATCTATTCGTGGTAGGCGTGGTCGGATTGCAAGGGCCGCGACCTGCCGCAGCAGGGCTGAGCGCCCGGCTGTTGTTGCGAAACGGTGATGCGTGAAAGCCCTCGACCAGATCTGCTGGTTAACATAATTAAGACTGACCTGTACCAACCAGCACTGCCATCTCCGTCAGGCAGCGCGACGGTTTCTGAACCAGTGTGACCGGCCCCGCTGGACCGTGCCGTGACTGTGACTGGATCAGCCTGGAATGCGGGTTGGCAAGCGCCGCAAGTGGTTGATTTAAAAGAACTTTAGGGTGCCGGTCTGCGGCTACGAACCAAGGGGTCGTGGGTTCGAATCCTGCCAGCCGCGCCAACACAGAAGAAGGGCCTGTCGAAAGACAGGCCCTTTTTGCTTCGTGTTCTGTGGGTGCGTTGTGGCGCCCCCCGGCCTCGGCCTGCCGAGGGCTTAGTGGGGAGGTCTCGGCAGCGGATCGCCGCTTCAGGCAAGCTGCCGCCCAGACACTTGCGTTGCCCATGACCGCTGCCACCTCTTCCGACACCCTGGCCCACGCCCCGTGGCAGTCCCGCTTTGCGCATGAACTGCCGTCGATGGCTGAGGCGTGGACACCGGCTGCGGTACCCGCGCCACAGGCGCTGGCGCTGAATGGGGCGTTGGCCCAGGCCTTGGGGCTGGATCCCGACTCGATGGCCACGCCCGAGAGCCTGGCGGTGCTTGCCGGCAATGCGGTCCCCGCTGCGGCCCGACCGGTGGCTCAAGCCTATGCCGGCCACCAGTTCGGCAACTTTGTGCCGCGCTTGGGCGATGGCCGCGCGCTGCTGATCGGTGAACTGCCGGATCGCCAGGGGCGTCTGCGCGACGTGGCCCTCAAGGGCAGCGGACACACGCCGTTCTCGCGCGGCGGCGACGGCAAGGCGGCGCAGGGGCCGGTGCTGCGGGAGTTCCTGATCTCCGAAGCCATGCATGCGCTGGGCATTCCCACCACGCGTTCACTCGCAGCGGTGGCCACTGGCGAGAGCGTCTGGCGCGATCGTCCTTTGCCCGGTGCGGTGCTGGCCCGTGTGGCGGCCAGTCATCTGCGCGTGGGCAGCTTCCAGTATGCCGCGGCCTGGGACGCGGGCGGGTCGCTGCGGGCGCTGGCCGAGCATGCGATCGAGCGGCACCAGCCAGAAGACGCTGATCGCCCCGACCGCTTTCTGGCACTGTTGCAGGGCGTGGCGCGCCGCCAGGCGGCCCTGGTGGCGCGCTGGATGGGCGTGGGATTCATCCACGGTGTGATGAACACCGACAACATGACGATCTCTGGCGAGACGATCGACTACGGCCCCTGCGCCTTCATGGAGGCCTATGGCCCGCGCACGGTGTTCAGCTCGATCGACACGGCCGGCCGCTACGCCTATGCCAACCAGCCGCTGATCGCGCGCTGGAACCTGGCGAGGCTGGCCGAGTGTCTGCTGCCACTGCTGTCCGGCGACGAGACGCAGGCGCTGCACCTGGCCACCGGCGTGGTCGATGCCTTCCCTGCGCTGTACCGCGCCGAATGGCTGGCGGTGATGCGCGCCAAGCTGGGCCTGCCTGCGGCCGATGACGAGGTGGACGAGGCGTTGGCCCAGGCCTTCCTGGCCCTGCTGCAGCCGCGACAGATCGATTTCACGCGGGCCTTCCGAGCGCTCAACAGCGCGGCCGAGGGTGACGAGTCGGCGCTGCGCGGCCTGTTCGCGCCCGAGGCCCAAGAGGCGCTGACTGCCTGGCTGGAGCGCTGGCAGGCCCGGCGTGCCGGGGCCGGCGCTGCAGAGCGTGCTGCGATGCGCCTCGCCAATCCGGTCTACATCGCCCGCAACCATCAGGTGGAAGCCGCGCTGGAGGCCGCACAGGAACGCGCCGACCTGGCACCTTTCGAACGCCTGCTGGCCGTGGTGCGCGCACCCTTTGACGAGCGGGTTGAGGATGCGGCCTTTGCCGAGCCGGCGCCCCCGTCGGTGACGGCCGGCTACCAGACCTTCTGCGGCACCTGATCAGGTGCCTGCGGGGCGGGCCAGCCGGAGTGCCGCGCTCAGCACGCCGCGGTCGCCGATGTGGTTGGCCAGGATCAGCACCAGCTTGGCATTCATCAGCTCGACCTGGTCGTCACTCAGTTCGCGCTGGCTGTTGATCAGTTCCTCGTAGAAGCCGTCCGGGTCGGCGATGCGGGGTTCGGTATGGAGTGTGCTCATCGACAGGTCCTCGGTCAGGCGGCCAGGCAGCGGCGCAGGGCGGCGGTGGCCGTCTGGGCGTCGAAGTGGCGCCAGCGGGCGGCCACATGCTGGTCGGGGCGGATCAGGTAGACCGTGCCGGGCTGGGCGTCATAGCGCCGTGCCAGCCAGCCCTCGCTGTCCTGCAGGTCGCGGCCGACGCGCAGCACGCGGGCGGCCACGCCGTTGACCTCGATCGGCGCGACTGGCGCATCGCCAAAGGCCAGCAGCACGAAGGCGCCGCCCAGGTGCTGGAGCAGCCAGCCGGCCTGGCCGTTGGCCACCACCGGTGCGTCCGCGCAGTTGGTGCCAGGGCGCATCAGGCCCGCGAAGTCGTCGCTGTCTGGCGTGTTCAGTGGCGACTCAAGATAGGGTGTGGGCGTCGAGAGGCGGCCGCTGTTGACCAGCGGTCGTGCAAAGGCCTCGGTCTTGGCCAGCTCCAGCACGGCGTCGCGGTAGCGCAGGCTGCCACGGCTCTTGGGCGTGATGAAGTCGGTCGAGCGGGTGGAGTTCTTCAGGTTGTCGTCGGCGGCGTAGGCGCGCTCGGCGTGGTAGCTGTCGATCAGTGCCTCGGGCGCTCGGCCGTCCAGAACCAGCTTCAGCTTCCAGGTCAGGTTGTCCACGTCCTGCACGCCGGTGTTGGCCCCGCGGGCGCCGAAGGGCGAGACCTGGTGCGCGGCGTCACCGGTGAACAGCACCCGGCCGTAGCGGAACTTGTCGATGCGGCGGCAGGCGAACTGGTAGACCGAGACCCACTCCAGCTC
This sequence comes from Burkholderiales bacterium, assembly GCA_017302485.1. GTDB lineage: Bacteria > Pseudomonadota > Gammaproteobacteria > Burkholderiales > Burkholderiaceae_C > Ideonella. The sequence continues at coordinate 7,073 of JAFLDI010000090.1, forward strand.
GAACTCGGCCTCGGGGCCAAGCATGGCCTGGATGCGCGGGATGACGTTCTCGGGCTTCTTCTCCTCGTCGGGGTCGCTGTCCCAGCCGAGCTGGAAGTCAATGCGCCAGACGTTGTCGCTCTGCTTGTGCAGCAGCACGCTGGTGGGCTTGCCCTGGCGGCTGTAGAAGGGCGGGTCGAACCAGAACCAGCGCTCCGTGGGGAACTGGGCCTTCATCACCACGTCGGCGATCAGGAAACGGTCCTGGAAGAACTGGCCGGTGAACTGGCCATCGACCATCTTGCGGGTGTCGCTGTTGGCGCCATCGGCGGCGATGACCCAGGTGGCCTCCATCGTGAAGACACCGTCGGGGGTCTGCACGGTCAGCACGGCGTGGTCCTCGTGCTGCTGGATCGCCAGCAGCTTGTGCTTCCAGCGCAGGTCCACCAGCGGTGAGGCATTGCAGGCCTCGACCATGTATTCCTCAAGGTAGTACTGCTGCAGGTTGATCATCGCCGGCATCTTGTGCGCCGGCTCGGGCAGCAGGTCGAAGCGGTAGGCCAGGTCGTTCTTGAAGAAGACCTTGCCCACCTTCCAGCTCACGCCCTTCTCGACCATGCGCTCGCCCACGCCCAGGCGGTCCCAGATCTCCAGCGGGCGTTTGGCGTAGCAGACCGCGCGCGATCCGATGCTGACGGTGTTGTTGTCGTCCAGCACCACCACCGGGATGCCGTAGGCGGCGCAGTCCAGCGCCTGGGTCAGGCCGATCGGGCCGGCACCGATCACCACCACCGGGTGGCGCTGGACGGTGCCGCTTTTCTGGTCGTCCGAGCAGCGATAGGCGAACTCGGGGTAGGTGTAGGTCTTGAGCATGACGGTCTGCCGATCAGTGCTTGAACTCGGACTCGTGCATCCAGGCGGCATGCTTGGGCGCGCGCTTGGTGCGGGCCCACTCGTCAAGCATGGCCCACTTGACCTCGTCGAGGTCCTTGCTCATCTTGGGCGTGGCGGTGTCGGCGGCCAGCTCCAGCCGGTGGCCGTTGGGGTCGAAGAAGTAGATCGACTTGAAGATGGTGTGGTCGGTCAGGCCCACCACCTCGATGCCGTCGGCCTGCAGCCGGGACTTGATCTGCTCGAGCTCATCGACGCTGCCCACCTTGAAGGCGATGTGCTGCACCCACTCGGGGGTGTTGCTGTCGCGGCCCATTGCGGGTGAGTTGGGCAATTCGAAGAAGGCCAGCACATTGCCGGCGCCAGCGTCCAGAAAGACATGCATGTACGGGTCCGGCGCCTTGGTCGAGGGCACCTGGTCCTCGGCGATCGCCAGGATGAAGTTCATGCCCAGGTACTTGCCGTACCACTCGACGGTCTGCTTGGCGTCCTTGCAGCGGTAGGCAACGTGATGGATGCGTTCAATGGGCATGGCGGTCTCCGGCGGTTTGATGGCGATATAGTAACTACCGTTACTATTAATGGTCAAGGCCGCGGATCCACCATCGAACGACATCTAGGGAAAGCCCTGAGGCTACGCTGCCGGTAATCGTCAAGCTTGTTACCATCTGGCTTACCATGAAGCTCGAAGCGTTCTTCCCTTACCGCCTGGCTGTGCTGGCCGAGGCGGTCAGCCGTTCAATGGCCCAGGTCTATGCCGAACGCTTTGACCTCAGCCGCGACGAGTGGCGGGTGCTGGCCGCGCTGGCCGAGCGAAGCCCGATGAAGACCACCGCACTGATCGAGCACACCACGATGGACAAGATGCGCACCAGCCGCGCGGTCAGCCGGATGCTGGCGGCCGGCTGGATCGCGCGCGAGGACGATCCCGATGACGGTCGCGGCTATCTGCTGAGTCTGCTGCCCGCCGGGCAGCAGCTTTACCGCAAGATCGTGCCCATGGTGCAGGCCCGCGAGGCCTATCTGTTCGAGGGACTGAGCGATGAGGACCGCGTGGTGCTGGAGCGCGCGCTGGACCAGGTGCTGGAGCGCGCGCGCCAGTTGGCCAGGCAAGGGTGATCAGGTGCCGGCCAGCGACAACGATGGCAGCGCCAGCGGCCCGTTCGCGCCCATGATCTGCCCGCGCAGCGTGTTGCGTCCCGCTGCCTTCGCGGCGTAGAGCTGGCTGTCGGCCAAGGCCAGCAGGTCCTGGAAGCTGCCCGCGCGCGGATCCAGATCGGCGGGTTTGCAGGCCACGCCGACGCTCACCGTCGAGGGCACATCCGGCTCCTGCGGGCCGATGTCTTCGCGCACACGCTCGACGATCATGCGCCCGAGCAGCATCACCGCCTCGGGATCGCTGTCGGGCAGCACGCAGGCGAACTCTTCACCGCCGTAGCGCGCCACCACATCACTGGTGCGTCGGATGCAGCGGCGGAGCACATCGGCCACCTGGCGCAGCCGCTGGTCTCCGGCCTGGTGGCCCCACCGGTCATTGAACTGCTTGAAGTGGTCGATGTCGACCATCATCAGGCTCAAGGGGGCACGATTGCGCAGGGCACGGCCCCATTCGGCGTCCAGGCGCTCGTCAAAGAAGCGGCGGTTGTGCACCCCGGTCAGGCCGTCGATGAAGACCATCTGCCGCAGCAGGTCGCCTTGCAGCTTGAGCATCAGGTGGGTGCGCACGCGGGCGCGCACGATGGCCGGATGGATGGGTTTGACGATGAAGTCCACCGCCCCGCAGGACAGGCCCAGGGTCTCGGCATCGGCGTCATCGCGGGCGGTCACGAAGATCACCGGGATGCCGCGCGTCAGCGCCTGCGCCTGCAGGCGGCGGCACACCTCGAAGCCGTCAATGCCGGGCAGACCGATGTCAAGCAGCACCAGATCGGGTTGTCGGCGGTTGCACAGCGCCAGAGCGGATTCGCCATCGGTGGCCACCAGGACCTGACAGTCCTGGGCAAACACGGCATAGAGCGCCTGTACGTTCAGCGGCTCGTCGTCGACCACCAGCAGGCAGGGTCGGCGGTCGCCCAGCAATTCGGGCGGCACCAAGGCGGGCGCGCCAGTCATGGCAGGGCCTCCAGTGCGCCATCTGCGACCACCGTCCGGTCCTCCAGCGCAGCGATCAGCGCCGCCAGGGCCTGGCGCGCCTCGGCAAAGTCCAGCCGTGCCATC
>JAFLDI010000091.1 GCA_017302485.1 Burkholderiales bacterium
GTGAACGGGGTGAGCAACTGCACCAGCTGCGCATAGACCTTGGGGTTGCCGGCCACCACCTCGCGCTGGTGCAGGAAGTCCGACTCGCCGGTGAAGTTGCCGATCAGGCCACCGGCCTCGGTGACGATCAGCGAGCCGGCGGCGATGTCCCAGGGCGACAGGCCGGTCTCGAAGAAGCCGTCGGTGTAGCCGGCGGCCACGTAGCACAGGTCCAGGGCGGCCGAGCCCGGGCGGCGCACGCCGGCGCAGTGCGGCAGCACCGCCTCGAACATCTTCAGGTAGCGCTGGACGTTGTCGCCCTTGCGGAACGGGAAGCCGGTGCCCACCAGCGAATCGGCCAGGCGGGTGCGGCGCGAGACGCGCAGGCGCTTGTCGTTGAGGTAGGCGCCACGGCCCTTGGAGGCGATGAAGAGGTCGTTGCGGGTGGGGTCGTAGACCACCGCCTGCTCGATCTTGCCGCGGAAGGACAGTGCGATCGAGACGCAGTAGACCGGGAAGCCGTGGATGAAATTGGTGGTGCCGTCCAGCGGGTCGATGATCCAGACGAAGTCGCTGTGTCTGGCGCCGTGGGTGCGGCCCGACTCTTCGGCCAGGATGCCGTGGCCGGGGTAGGCGGTCAGCAGGGTGTCGATGATGGCCTGCTCGGCAGCCTGGTCGACCTCGGTGACGAAGTCGTTGGGGGCCTTGGTGTTGACCTTCAGCGAATCCACGTCCAGCGAGGCCCGATTGATGATCGAACCGGCAGCGCGGGCCGCCTTGACGGCGATGTTGAGCATCGGGTGGAGGGATTGCGACATGGGGCTTCTGGCGGCAAGGGGGCCGGCGCCGACGGGCGGCGGCAGGACGTGGCGGCGAGGATCAAAGAACGTGCGGCACCTGGGCGGGCGCGCTTGACGCGCGACAATGCCCAGGGCAAACCCGCATTCTAGCCGCAGCCATGTCCGATCCGACCGTCCATTCCGCACACCCGACCGCGCCGACGGCCACCCGCTTCGTGCTGGTGGGCACCAGCCACGCAGGCAATGTGGGGGCGGCGGCGCGGGCCATGCGGGTGATGGGCTTTGACGACCTGGTGCTGGTGGCGCCGCGCTGGCCCGACGTGTTGCAGCGCGAGGAAACCCTGGCGCTGGCCAGCGGGGCCGACGATGTGCTGCGTTCGGCCCGCGTGGTGGCCACGCTGGCCGAGGCGCTGGACGGCATCAGCTGGGCCTGCGCCACGGCAATGACGCCACGCGACTTCGGTCCGCCCACCGAAGCGCCGCGGCCGCACCTCGCGGCGCTGGCCGGCCGCGATCACCGCGTGGCCTTTGTCTTCGGCAGTGAGCGCTTCGGGCTGTCGAACGACGATGTCTACCGCTGCCATGCCTGCCTGAGCATCCCGACCGCGCCGGATTTCGGCTCGCTGAACCTGGCGCAGGCGGTGCAACTGGTGGCCTATGAATGGCGTCAGGCGCTGGGCAGCTTCCCGGTGCAGCCGCGCACCGCGCCGCTGCGCCATGCCGACGTCAGCGCGGTGCAGGGCCTGCTGGCGCATTGGCGGGAGATGCTCGAGGAGATCGGCTTCCTCGATCCTGCGGCGCCCAAGAAACTGCTGCCCCGCCTGAACCAGCTGGCCAACCGACTGCAGCCCAGCGCCGAGGAGGTGCACATCCTGCGCGGCATCGCCCGCACGGTGCAGCAGATCGCGCGCGGCGAGCGCCGGCGCTGAACAGGCCGCGGCGGACTGCAGGTTTTCCGTCTGCGGGCTACACTGGCCCGGACCCTTTTGACACCACCGCCATGTTCCAACGTCTGCGCGAAGACATCGCCTGCATCCTTGAGCGTGACCCGGCTGCCCGCAGCACCTGGGAGGTGCTGACCTGTTACCCGGGTCTGCATGCGCTGGTGCTGCATCGCCGCGCGAACTGGTGCTGGCGGCAGGGCTTCCGGTGGCTGGGCCGCTTCATCTCGCATCTGTCGCGCTGGGCCACCGGCATCGAGATCCACCCGGGGGCCACGATCGGCCGACGCGTCTTCATCGACCACGGCATGGGGGTGGTGATCGGCGAGATGGCCGAGATCGGCGACGGTTGCACGATCTACCAGGGCGTGACGCTGGGCGGTACCTCGCTGGTCAAGGGTGCCAAGCGCCATCCCACGCTGGAGGCCGGCGTGATCGTCGGCGCCAATGCGGCCGTGCTGGGCGGCTTCACCGTCGGCGCCGGGGCGCGGGTGGGCTCGGGTGCGGTGGTGACCAAGCCGGTGCCGGCCGGCGCTACGGCGGTGGGCAACCCGGCGCGCATCATCCAGGCCGAAAAAGACCAGGAACGCGAGGCCGCGGCCGCGCGCATGGGTTTCTCGGCCTATGGCGTGACCGCCGGCGACGACCCGGTGGCGCAGGCGATGAAGGGCCTGATCGACAACGCCTCCACGCACGAGCACCAGATCGCGCTGCTGTGGCAGGCGATCGAGAAGCTCTCGGCCCAGGCGCGCGAACTGCCCGCCGACCCCTGCGTGCCGCAGGACGCCCACACCACCGAGCAGTTCGACGCCGAGCGGCTGAATCGCCTGGTCAAGTGAGCCGGTCCCCGGCGGCGCGCCGGGGCACGCTCAGAGCGCGAACAGCAGCGGCAGCAGCAGGCCCCAGGCACCGCTCCAGTCGCGCGGCAGCTCGATCTTCTGCGTGCTGCTCCACGGCGTGGTGAAGCCATCGGGCTCCACCGAGCGGTAGCGGAAGTAGTAGGTGCCGGGCAGCTCCGGGCGTTGCGCCTGCCAGCGCGGCTCGGTCGTCTCGGCTTCGGCCACCAGGGCGGTGAAGGCCGGATCGCGCGCCAGTTGCACCTGCTGGCGGTCCTCGGCGCGGCCGCTCCAGGCCAGCGTCAGGCCGTGGCCATCCAGGGCCAGGCTGGGCGGGGTGGGCAGGGCGCGCAGTTCGAAGGGCTGGGCGTCGCCCCAGGGGCCGACGCGGCCATCGGACAGCACACTGGCCAGGCGCCAGTGCAGGGTGCCGGGCTCGGTCAGCGTCAGGGTGGTGCGGGCGCCGGTCCGGTCGTTCAGGCGCTGCACGCCGGAGGCGAACGCCGGATCGCGCGAGATCTCGATGCGGTAGCGCGCCGCCTCGGTGTTCTCGGCCCAGCCCAGGGTGACCTCGCCCACGCTGAGCTTGCCATTGCGCACGGGGGACACGGCGGCAGGCGGCTCCGGCCGGGCATGCAAACGCACCTTGAGCTGGGCATTGCGGCCCTCCAGGCCCTGCTCGTTGATGCGGCGCACGCGCAGATGCCAGTCGCCATCGGCCAGACCGGCCAGGCGGACCTCGGCGCCGGCGGCGAAGCGTTCGTCGCGCACGATGCGGCTGAAGCCGGCATCCGCGGCCACCTGCACACGCAGCGGGTCGGTGCCCGGCGGCTTGAAGCGCAGCACCGGGCGTTCGAACACGGTGGGGACCGCCGACAGGTCGGGCGCGGGTGGCAGCGCCACCGGCGCGGCCACCCGGCCGGGCTGCAGCGTGCTGCCGAAGCCGGCCTCGAGCAGCAGGGCGGTGCTGCCCACGTCGGCCTGCACGCGGCCCTCGAGCACCTCGGCCACGGAGCGCTCGTCCTCGTGGCGCACGCGGTACTCGGTGCCGCGCACGCCGATCACCGCAGTGGGAGTGGTCACCTCCAGCGGCTTGGCGCGCTGCAACTGCGTGGCCAGCACCTCCAGCGTGCCGCGCAGCAGGCGCATGGTGCCGGCGAACAGGCCCTCGTCCTCGGGCCGGCTGGCACGCAGCAGGTAGCGCCGGCTCTCGCTCAACTCGCCCTGGCTCAGGGGTGCCAGCTGCAGGCGGCTGCCGTCGGCCAGGATCAGCACGGCCGAGCTGTTGGCGGCCACATCCAGCGCATCACCCGGCTGCACCGGGTCGCCCACGCGGGCAGCGCGGCCGGCCAGACGCACCGTGCCCTCGACCGCGTCGATGCGTGCCGGTGCCTGGGCCGAGCGCAGCAGGCGCAGCGGCATCTGCAGCACCTGGCCGGTGCGGATCAGGTTGGGGTCGGGCAGCCGGTTCAGTCGCGCCACCTCGGGCCAGGCCTGCGGGCTGACGAGCACGTCGCGACCGAGGCCGATCAAGGTGTCGTGGGCCTGCACCGTGTAGGGCAGGACCGCCTCGGCGGCCATGCTGGCCGGCAGCAGGCCGGCCAGCCCCAGCCAGCCCACGGCCAGGGCGCGGATCAGTGGACGGGCCAGCGGTTTCATGCGCGCGGCGGCCGCTGGGCGGACTTGGGCCGGAAGGCGGTGATCACGGCCGGGTCGGTCTCCATGTACGGGCCGCCGATCAGGTCGACGCAGTAGGGCACCGCAGCGAAGATGCCGGGCGCCGGCGGCACGGCCTGCGGCAGGCCTTCCAGGGTCTCGGCAATGCTCTTGGGCTGGCCGGGCAGGTTGATGATCAGGCAGCGGCCGCGGACCACGGCCACCTGGCGCGAGAGGATGGCGGTGGGCACGAAGCGCAGGCTGATCGCCCGCATCTGCTCGCCGAAGCCGGGCATGACCTTGTCGGCCACGTCCAGCGTGGCCTCGGGCGTGACGTCACGCAGCGCCGGGCCGGTGCCACCGGTGGTCAGCACCAGGTTGCAGCCGGTCTGGTCCACCAGTTCGGTCAGTGTGGCGGCGATCAGCGGGCGCTCATCAGGGATCAGGCGGGTTTCCCAGTCCACCGGGTTGAGCAGTGCACGGCTGAGCCAGTCGCGCAGTGCGGGGATGCCTTTGTCCTCGTAGGTGCCGCTGCTGGCCCGGTCGCTGATCGATACCAGGCCCACACGCAGGCGGTCGGGCTCACTCATCGGGGTTCTCCTCGTGGTCTTCGTCGGGCGCGGCCGCAGCGGCCAGCGCCTGCTTCACCAGCTGGAACAGCTCGCGGTAGGCGCGGCCATGGCGCACGGCGCCAGTGGCGGTGTCGGGCTGGGCGTCCTTGCGCGCGGCGCGCACCAGGCTGCGCAGTTGCTGGGCATCGGTGCCTGGGTGCTCGGCCAGCCAGCGAGTCAGGGCGTCGTCATCGGCCAGCAACTGTTCGCGCCAGCGCTCGGCGGTGTGCAGGGCCAGCGACTGGCGTGCGCCCCCCAGGCGGAAGTCATCGACCGCGGCCTGCAGCGGCGCCGGGTCGACCTGGCGCATCAGCTTGCCGATGTACTGCAGCTGGCGGCGCAGGCCCTCGTGCGAGCGGATGCGGCGGTAATCGGCGATGGCGCCGGCCAGGCCCTCCGGCAGGGCCAGGGCTTCCAGCCTCGAGGCGGGCAGCTCGCTCAGCGCGCGGCCCAGCGCCTGCAGGTCATGGCTCTGGCGCTTGAGCGCCGACTTGCTGGGTCGTCCACCGAAGGCGTCGTCGGGAGAATCAGGTTGGGCAGGCGCAGATCGCATCAGGGAGCCACCGAAAGGGCGGTGTGGGTATGGCTATGATTGTCCCCGCAATTCTGACCGGGCGGCGCACCGTCCACGAGACCGAGACCCACACAACCCGATGACCGCCACCGCCTCCCAGGGCTTTGCCTTCGACCGTGAACAATTCCAGCAGATCGTCGAGGACGTGCTGGCCATGGCCCGCCACCAGGGCGCGAGCGACGCCGGGGTGGAGGTGTCGGAAGGTGCCGGCCTGTCGGTCTCGGTGCGCCGTGGCGAAGTCGAACACGTCGAGCGCAACCGTGACAAGTCGGTGGGCGTGTCGGTCTATCTGGGCCAGCGTCGTGGCAATGCCAGCAGCTCCGATTTCTCGCGCCAGGCACTGGAGCAGACCGTGCGCGCCGCCTATGACATCGCCCGCTTCACCGCCGAGGACCCGGCCGCCGGCCTGCCCGACGCCGACGACCTGGTCAGCCCCGAGGAAGCCACACGCGACCTGGACCTGTTCCACCCCTGGGCCATCGATGCCGAAGGCGCGGCCCGGCTGGCGCGCCGCGCCGAGGACGCCGCCTTTGCCGTCAGCCCTCGGGTGACGAACAGCGAGGGCGCGTCGGTGTCGGCGCAGCAGTCGCATTTCTGGGCCGGCAACAGCCGCGGCTTCCGCGGGGGCTATGCCAGCTCGCGCCACTCGCTGTCGGTGTCGCCGATCGCCGGCCGTGGCGCCGGCATGGAGCGCGACTACTGGTACAGCTCCGAGCGCGATGCGCTGGCGCTGGCCTCTCCCGAGGCGGTGGGTCGCTACGCCGCCGAGCGCACCCTGGCGCGCCTGAAGGCCCGCAAGATCGCCACCTGCGAAGTGCCGGTGCTGTTCGAGAACACGGCGGCTGCCGGCCTGCTGGGCTCCTTCGTGCAGGCCGTCAGTGGCGGTGCGCTGTACCGCAAGGCCACCTTCCTGACCGACAGCCTGGGCCAGCGCGTCTGGGCCGAGCACATCGACGTCACCGAGGACCCGCTGCTGCCGCGTGGCAAGGCCAGCGCGCCCTTCGACGACGAGGGGGTGCGCACGCGTGCGCGCCGCGTGGTCGATGGCGGCGTCGTGCAGGGCTACTTCCTGTCCAGCTACTCGGCCCGCAAGCTGGGCATGAAGACCACCGGTCACGCCGGCGGCTCGCAGAACCTGCGCCTGAGCAGCCGGCTGACGCAGGCTGGCGACCACCTGGACGAGATGCTGCGCAAGCTGGGGCGCGGCCTGTTCGTGACTGACCTGATGGGGCAGGGCGTCAACCCGGTGACCGGCGACTATTCGCGTGGTGCGGCCGGCTACTGGGTCGAGGGCGGCTGCATTGTTCATCCGGTGCACGAGATCACCATCGCCGGCAACCTGCGCCAGATGTTCTCTGGCATCGTGGCGGTGGGTGCGGATGCCTTCACGCTCGGCGGCAAGACCATTGGCTCCGTCCTGCTGGATCGCATGAAGGTGGCCGGAAGCTGAGCACCCCCAGGGCCGGGCAGCGCCCAGCCCGCCCCCCGAGGGGGTCAAGTCGTCTTGGGGCGGCCCTGCGACGACTTGGGAGGACTGTTCCGGTCGGCCCGGAATTTTCTTCCTGCCTGGCTGGTTCGGCTCGGGGGAAACCCGCCACAGGGCGGTGAGGGCCCACTCCTAGAATCGTCCGACCGACCCTCTTTCCGCGGTCGCTCACTTCTGAGGAGTTCACCTACATGGAACGTCGTTCCTTTGTCCGTGGTGCCGGCCTGGCTGGCGTGCTCGCGGCTGGTACCGCCCCCGCGATCGTCCACGCCCAGGCCCAGATCCGCTGGCGCCTGGCCTCGAGCTTTCCCAAGTCGCTCGACACCATCTTCGGCGCGGCGGACGTGTTTGCGAAGAAGGTCTCCGAGATGTCTGGCGGCAAGTTCCAGATCTCGGTGCACGCCGGTGGCGAGCTGATGCCGGCCTTCGGCGTCGTCGATGGCGTGCAGAACGGCACCGTCGAGATGGCCCACACCGCGCCGTACTATTTCTTCGGCAAGGACGAGACCTTTGCGCTGGGCTGCGCCATCCCCTTCGGCCTGAACAGCCGCCAGATGACCGCCTGGATGGTCGAAGGCAACGGCCTGAAGCTGATGCGCGAGTTCTACAAGGGCTTCAACATCGTCAACTTCCCCGGCGGCAACACCGGCGCCCAGATGGGCGGCTGGTACCGCAAGCCGATCGCCTCGCTGGCCGACATGAAGGGCCTGAAGTTCCGCGTCGGCGGCTTCGCGGGCAAGGTGGCCGAGCGCCTGGGCGCGGTGCCGCAGAACATCCCCGGCGGCGAGATCTACCAGTCGCTGGAGAAGGGCACGATCGACGCGGCCGAATGGGTTGGCCCGTACGATGACCAGAAGCTGGGCTTCAACAAGGTCGCCCCGAACTACGCCTACCCGGGCTGGTGGGAAGGCGGTCCGCAGCTGGACTTCTTCATCAACAGCAAGGCCTTCGAGGGCCTGAGCGCCGAGTACAAGGCCATCGTCGAGTGCGCCGCCGCGAACGCGCACGTCGACATGCAGGCCAAGTACGATGCCCGCAACCCGGCCGCGCTGCGCCAGCTGGTGGCCGGCGGTACCAAGCTGTTCCGCTTCCCGAAGGACGTGATGGAAGCGGCCTTCAAGGAAGCCATGGGCCTGTACAGCGAAATCTCGGCCAAGAACCCGAACTGGAAGAAGGTCTACGACGACTACGCCAAGTTCCGCGCCGACCAGAACCTGTGGTTCCGCTTCGCGGAGGCCGGCTTCGACGACTTCATGCAGCAGCAAAAGCTCTGATCCCGGTCGCCGCCGTGCGGCGGCGCTCCAGCCCGAAGGGCCCTGTGCGATGCACAGGGCCCTTTTTTCTTGGTGCGCCCGGCACGGGCGCACTCCTGGAGGTGCAAGTCCTCCCGTCAGTTGATCACAGCGAACGAAGCGAAGCGCAACTGCATGAGGGCGACCGAGTGTGGGGAGGAAGCGTGGAGCGAAGCTGCGAGCCGATGAACAAGAACCGGATAGAAGGCGCTGCCGAGCAGGGCGAGCGGGCCGAGAACCGCGAAGCTCTCGTGATCAAGGCGAGGTGGCGTAGATCCGGCGGTTGTGCAGCGAAGGAGTGCGTTCTTACCCGGGGAGATCTCGCCTCGTGGGTTAAAGCCCGACGGCATTGGTCGGAGCGAGAAGTCAGCAAAGGCCGTAGTAGTCCGAGTCGGGGGCCGATGAGGCAGGACCAAAAGGACGAAGGGCCGAACGAGAGTGAGTGACCGAAGACATGGGGATGTCAAAGGCCATGCGTCAGATGCCGGGGCAACCCGGGCGGGTGGGCGTAGCGCGCGGTGAAGCCGAGCGTGATCCCATCAGCGACGAAGCCAGTGGCCCGCCCCATGAGCACCCGTGCACAGGGTCGGCAAGGCCGAGGGCGGGGGCTGGCACCCTGTTGGAGGCGGCGCTGACGAGAGAGAACCTGCAGTTGGCGTGGAAGCGGGTCAAGGCCAACAAGGGTGCAGCGGGGGTGGACGGGCTCGACATCGAGCAGACGGCCGAAGTGCTGCGCACGAGCTGGTCGCAGACGCGCCAAGCGCTGCTGGCGGGCACGTACCGGCCCCAGCCGGTGCGAAGGGTGATGATTCCCAAGCCGGACGGCAGCCAGCGCGAGCTGGGCATCCCCACGGTGCTGGATCGGCTGATCCAGCAGGCACTGCTACAAGTGCTGCAACCCCTGATCGACCCCAGCTTCAGCGAGCACAGCCACGGGTTCCGGCCTGGGCGCCGTGCGCACGACGCGGTCAAGGCCGCGCGTGCGTACGTGCAGTCGGGCAAGCGCGTGGTGGTGGACGTGGACCTGGCGAAGTTCTTCGACCGGGTCAACCACGACATCCTGATCGAGCGGCTTGGCAAGCGCATCGACGACGCTGGAGCGATCCGGCTGGTGCGGGCGTACCTGAACGCCGGGATCATGGATGGCGGGGTGGTGGTCGAGCGCCACCTGGGCACGCCGCAAGGCGGGCCGCTGTCACCGTTGCTGGCCAACGTGCTGCTGGACGAAGTGGACAAGGCGTTGGAGGTGCGGGGCTACAGCTTCGCGCGCTACGCCGACGACTGCAACGTCTACGTGGGCAGCATCAAGGCCGGGCAGCGGGTCATGGCCTACCTCAGGAGGCTCTACGGCGACTTGAAGCTTCAGATCAACGAAGCCAAGAGCGCGGTGGGTAGCGCCTTCGGGCGCAAGTTCCTGGGCTACGCGCTGTGGGTGGCCAAGGGCCGAGAAGTCAAATGTGCCGTGGCCCACAAGGCCATGGACGATTTCAAGGCCCGCATCCGGCAACTCACACGCCGCTCGGGCGGGCGCAGCATGGAGCAGGTGGTGCAGCGGCTGCGGCCGTACCTGCTGGGCTGGAAGGCGTACTTCTGGCTGGCGCAAACACCCAGGGTCTGGCGTGAGCTGGACGAGTGGCTGCGCCACCGGCTGCGAGCCCTACAGCTCAAGCACTGGAAGCGCGGCGGGACGATCTACCGCGAACTGCGCACCCGCGGGGCGACGCACGACGTTGCCAAGCAAGTGGCCGTCAACGGCCGTCGCTGGTGGCGCAACAGTGCCCAGCTACTGAACCGAGCCTGTCAGTAATTTTGTGTGCGAGGCATAGCATGACGAACAGGAGCATGTATGCCAAGCAAGAAGAAGCCGGCGGCAGCCGGCATGGCGGCGTTGCCGTCGATTCCCAAGGAACTCATTGAGCA
>JAFLDI010000092.1 GCA_017302485.1 Burkholderiales bacterium
CTGGCCGAGGCGCGTTGGGCGCGCGGTGACACGACGGGTGCGGTGGACCGATTCCGTGCCGCCCAGCAGGCCGCACGTGCCACCGGTCCGGCCGGCTACGCCGATGCGGCCATCATCGAATCGCGGCTGCGCGAGGCCGAGGCCGAGCGGCGGCGCCTCTGGATCGAGCAGCACGGCGAGCGCGGCGAGCGCATGCCCGATTGAGCGACCTCACTCCCGTTGGAACAGGCGCTCCACCGCCAGGTCGATGACCACGCCGCACAGGCTGTAGATCACCGAGCCGATCAGTGCCGCCGAGAAGCCGGTCACCGCGAAGCCCTCGAGCAGCGAGGCGGCTGACCAGAACATCAGCGCGTTGATCACGAACAGAAACAGTCCCAAGGTGAGCAGCGTCACCGGCAGCGTCAGCAGCACCAGCAGCGGCCGCACCAGCGTGTTGAGCAGGCCCAGCACGCCGGCGGCCACCATCGCCGCACCGAAGCCGGCCACGCTGACGCCGGCATAGAGATGCGCCACCAGCAGCAGCGCGGCGGCCAGCAGCAGCCATCGGACAAGGAGTTTCATGGGGTGACGGGCCGTACGGCCAGCGGTACGAGGCCCCGATTCTGGCGCGGCAGGCGGCTGGCGATATACCGGTGACGGTATAAGGCTCTCTTCGCCTGACGTGCCGAGGAGACAAAAAAGCGACCGCAGGTGCGCGCGAGAGCTGTTTTACGAGGGAAAACGGCTTCTCAGCCGGGTATCCGCGCAGTACCATAGACAGCGCTGCGGTGCCGCTGAGAACTTGGGTTCACGCGACCCTCGCCCGGTCCCGGCACATCAACTGTTCACTTGATGGAGAGAATCGACATGGCAACTGCGAAGAAGGCTCCGGCCAAGAAGGCCGCTCCGGCGAAGAAGGCCGCTCCGGCCAAGAAGGCGGCGCCGGCCAAGAAGGCCGCCCCGGCCAAGAAGGCCGCCCCGGCCAAGAAGGCCGCCCCGGCCAAGAAGGCTGCGCCGGCCAAGAAGGCCGCCCCGGCCAAGAAGCGCACGCCCAACGCCGCCTTCATGAAGGCGATGACCCCCAGCGCCCATCTGGCCGCCGTGATCGGCGACAAGGCCCTGCCGCGCACCGAGGTGACCAAGAAGGTCTGGGAGTACATCAAGAAGAACGGTCTGCAGGACAAGGTCCAGAAGACCATGATCAACGCCGATGCCAAGCTGAAGGAGATCTTCAAGAAGGCGCAGGTCTCGATGTTCGAGATGACCAAGCTGATCAACAGCCACCTGAGCTGATCGACTGCATTGGCGGCCTGGCCGCCTCACAGCACCCAGCCGGCCTCGTGCCGGCTTTTTTCTTGCCTGGTACGCGGCGCGAGCGGCGCGAGCGGCGCTCAGGCGCCGTCGATCGCCTGGCCCACGGCAACCAGCAGGTGGTTCAGGTCGATCGGCTTGGTCCAGTAGTCGTCGAACCCTGCCGAGCGGGCCGCCTGCACCTGCTCGCTCATCGCGTCGGCCGACAGCGCCACGCAGCGCAGCGCGCGCGTGCGCTCATCGAGGCGCAGGCGGCGCAACACCTCCAGGCCGTTGATGTCGGGCAGGTTCATGTCGATCAGTGCCAGATCGGGCAGCCAGGACTGCGCCAACGCCACGCCCTCTTCGCCATCCCGGGCCACGCGCAACTCCCACTCGGGGCGGGCCTTGAACACCTCCTGCATCAGCAGGACGTTCAGTGGCTCGTCCTCGATGTAGAGGACGCGCCGGGCGACAGGCGCGGCGGGCTCGGGGGCCACGGCCTCTGCGGCCGGCAGCTCCACCGTGAAGCGGCTGCCCGTGCCGGGCTGGCTGCTTGCGCTGACCTGGCCGCGCATGGCGCTGACCAGCTCGCGCACCAGCACCAGGCCCAGGCCGCTGCCCGGGACGCGGCGGCGCTCGGCACCGGCACGCTGGAAAGGCTGGAACAACTGCTGCAGCTCACGCGTTTCCAGCCCCAGACCGGTGTCCTCCACGGCCATCCGGACCCAGACGCCTTGCCGTTCGGCGCACACCTGGACCCGTCCGCCCGGGCGGTTGTACTTGACCGCGTTGGACAGCAGATGGGCCAGGACCTGGCGGATGGCGCGCTCATCGCCCAGGACCTGCAATGTCGGATCGACGCTGCTGTGCAGGCTCACCTGTGCGGCCTGGGCCGGCACCTGCTGCAGCGCCAGCGCCTGCGCCACCAGCGGCGCCAGCGTCTGCGGGCCATTGGCCAGCTGGCGGCCACCCTGACCCAGCTGAACCACCTCCAGCACGTCGTCGACCAGCTCCAGCAGGTGCTGGCCGGCCCGCTGCACGCCATCGAGCCGCTGGGACTGGGCCGCAGCCAGCGGGTGCTGTGCGTCCATGGCCATCAGCTGGGTGAAGCCGAGGATGGCGTTGAGCGGCGTGCGCAGCTCATGGCTGACACGCGACAGAAAGGCACTGCGGCTGCGCTGGGCGGCCTCCAGCGCCACGCGGTCGCGCCAGAGGTTGTCGCGCTCGATGCTGCCGGTCACGTCGCGTGCCGATCCCCGGTAGCCGCGAAAGCGCCCCTGCAGGTCGAACACTGGTTGCGCACTGCGCGACACCAGCAGGCGTCCGCGCGGGCCGTGCATGGCGGTGACCAGACGGGTGAAGGCCTGACGTCGCGCCAACACGTCCAGCAGGTGACCGCCTTGTGGCAGTTCCTTGCCGCCGCTGTCGACCAGCGGCTCGTCGGGCATCGGCCGTCCGAGCAATTCGGCCGGATCGATGCCGGTGATGCGCAGCAGGTCGCCGTCGAGCCAGATCAGGCGGCCATGGTCGTCGCTCTCCCAGGCCCAGTCGCCTGCGGCACGCACCAGGTCGACCAGGCGCTCCGCCTGGGTCTCGAGCTGCCGGTGGCGGTACTGCAGATCCAGCCACTGTGCTGCCGCCTCCGCCAGGCACATCAGGATGGCTCGGGCGGGCACCGGCAGCGGGCCGGGCTCGTGATCCAGTACGCACAGCGTGCCCAGTGCATGGCCGTCCACGCGCAATTGCGCCGCGGCATAGTGGCGCAGACCCTGGGCCGTGTCGACCAGCGGATGCTGCGCGAAGCGCGCGTCGCAGCGCAGGTCGGGGACCTCGAAGAACTCGCTGGCGCGGATCGCCTGGCTGCAGAAGGCCAGGGCGGTGGGCGTGCTCAGCGTGTCCAGGCCGTCGCGCGACACATGGTGGGCGGCCTCGTCGTCAACCAGGCTGACCAGCGCGATGCGGCGTCCGGTGGCGGCGCGGGCGGCCTGCACCAGGGCGTCGAGGGTGGAGACGGGGCGGCCGTCGAGCCGGTCGAGCAGGCGCAGCACCTTCAAGCGCTCGAGCTCGGCGGCCGGGGCCCATGCCTGCGCGGGGTCAGACTGCATCTCCCTCTCCTGCCGGTGTCGCCTGGCACCGGACTTGTTGGCTTGCTGGCCACCGGATCAGCGGCCGCGGGGCGTGCAGGCCACCAGGGTGTGGTGCGCCTCAGACGCCTAACCGCAGTATTTTGCAGAAAAAACGCGTCCTTGTGTCGGCTTCATCCGTACCGCAACCTCCTGAAACGGCTGACAATCCCGCGAACAAGAGGACGACACAGGTTGGGAGTGCTGCCGGTGAACCCCTATTCCGAGAGCATCGAGCTCAGTGCCGAGTGGTTGCGCAAGGCCTTGCCCCTGATGTCGCGCCAGGCTGCGGCATTGCACCCGGTCAGCTATGCCGTCTGGTACGGCTATGTGGCGCAGCGCGATCCGGCCTTGCGTGCCGCGGTGGACGATGCCCTGGCGCGTGAAGGCCGGCTCGACGAGGCCACCACGCTGGCGCTGTACCAGCGCTTCGTGGCCGGATTCGACGCCGATGCAGCGCAGCGCGTGGCCGACGGCATGCAGCATCTGCTGGCCGGCATGGCCGACAGTGCGCAAACCGCGGGCGACCGCACCGCCAGCTATGGCGACGCACTGGAGCGCCTGAGCCAGGCCTTGTCCACCGAGTCCGATCGGGCCGGTGACGCGGTCAGCGCGGTGATGGCCGACACCCGCCAGATGCGCGAGGCGATGCAGTCGCTGCAGGAGCGCCTGGCCGCCAACCAGCGCGAGATCAACCAGCTGCGCGACGAGGTTCACCGCGCCCGCCGCGACGCCGTGGTCGATCCGCTGACCGGCCTGGCCAACCGCCGCGGATTTGATGAGGCGATGGCGCAGTGCCTGGCCATCGGCATCGACTCGGCGGCCGGCGTCTGGCTGCTGGCCCTGGACATCGACCACTTCAAGCAGGTCAACGACACCTGGGGCCATGGCTTTGGCGACCAGGTGCTGCGCGCGGTGGCCCAGCTGATCAAGACCCTGGTGCCGCCGGAGTCCACGGTGGCGCGCACCGGCGGTGAGGAGTTTGCCGTGCTGCTGCCTGCCAGCGATCGCCATCAGGCGCTGGCACTGGCCGAGCAGGTGCGTCAGCGCGTCAGCGCCGCGCGCATCAAACGCCACGACAGTGGCGAGACGCTGGCTCGGGTGACGCTGTCGGTGGGCCTGACCAGCCGGCAGCCTGGCGAGGCGGTCCAGGCCTTTGTCGAGCGGGCCGACCGGGCGCTGTACGCTTCCAAGCAGGCCGGGCGCGACCGCGTCACCGAGCTGCCTGGCGCCTGATCAGGTCTCGGCCAGCAGTGGCGCCAGGAAGCGCCCGGTGTGGCTGGCCGGCGTGGCCGCCACCGCCTCGGGCGTGCCTTCGGCCACCACCGTCCCGCCGCCGGCGCCGCCTTCGGGGCCCATGTCGATCAGCCAGTCGGCGGTCTTGATGACGTCCAGGTTGTGCTCGATGACGACGATGGTGTTGCCGGCGTCGCGCAGCTGGTGCAGCACCTTCAGCAGCAGCTCGATGTCGGCGAAGTGCAGGCCGGTGGTGGGCTCGTCCAGGATGTAGAGCGTGCGGCCGGTGTCGCGCTTGCTCAGCTCCAGCGCCAGCTTGACCCGCTGCGCCTCGCCGCCCGACAGCGTGGTGGCGCTCTGGCCCAGCGTGATGTAGCCCAGGCCCACGTCCAGCAGCGTCTGCAGCTTGCGGGCGATGGCGGGCACGGCGCTGAAGAAGCCGTGCGCCTCCTCCACCGTCATCGCCAGCACCTGCGCGATGTGGCGGCCCTTGTAGAGGATGTCCAGGGTCTCGCGGTTGTAACGCTGGCCGTGGCAGATGTCGCAGGGTACGTACACGTCGGGCAGGAAGTGCATCTCCACCTTGATCACGCCGTCGCCCTGGCAGGCCTCGCAGCGCCCGCCGCTGACGTTGAAGCTGAAGCGCCCGGCGCCGTAGCCGCGCTCGCGCGCCGCCGGCACCTCGGCGAAGAGTTCGCGGATCGGCGTGAACAGACCGGTGTAGGTGGCCGGGTTGGAGCGCGGCGTGCGGCCGATCGGGCTCTGGTCGACGTTGATCACCTTGTCGAAGGCCTCCAGGCCTTCAATCGCGTCGTGCGCCTCGGGCTCGGCATGGCTGCCATAAAGCTTGCGCGCCACCGCGGCGTAGAGCGTGTCGTTGACCAGGGTGCTCTTGCCCGAACCGGAGACGCCGGTGACGCAGGTCAGCAAGCCCACAGGGATCTCCACCGTCACGCCCTGGAGGTTGTTGCCGCGGGCGTTGACCACGCGCAGCGCCGGTACCGGCAGGGATTCGTCGCGCGGACGGCGCCTGGCGGGCAGGGCGATCTTCAGCACCCGGCCCAGGTAGCGGCCGGTCAGCGACTCGGGGTGCGCAGCCAGCTGCTGCGGCGTGCCGCTGGCGATGATGCGCCCACCATGCACGCCGGCGCCGGGGCCGATGTCCACGCACCAGTCGGCGGCGCGGATCATGTCCTCGTCGTGCTCCACCACCAGCACGCTATTGCCCAGGTCGCGCAGGTGCTTCAAGGTGCCGATCAGGCGCTCGTTGTCGCGCTGGTGCAGGCCGATGCTGGGTTCGTCGAGCACATACATCACGCCGGTCAGGCCCGAGCCGATCTGGCTGGCCAGGCGGATGCGCTGCGCCTCGCCGCCACTGAGGGTGTCGGCGCTGCGGTCCAGGCTCAGGTAGTTCAGGCCGACGTCATTGAGGAACTTCAGGCGCGAGCGGATCTCGCGCACCACCTTGTCGGCGATCTCGGCCTTGGCGCCTTCCAGCCGCAGTTCGGTGAACCAGCGCAGCGCCTCGGCCAGCGTCAGGTGTTCGACCTCGTAGATCGGACGGCCGCGCTCGGCCACGCTGCCGGGCAGGAAAACATGCCGCGCCTCGCGCTTCAGGCGCGTGCCGCCGCAATGCACGCAGGGCTTGGCGGCCTGGTAGCGCGCCAGGTCTTCGCGCACCGCCACCGAGTCGGTCTCGCGGTAGCGGCGCTCGAAGTTGGGGATCACGCCCTCGAAGGGGTGCTGGCGCTTGACGCTGCGGGTCTTGCCGTTCTTGCCCTCGGCCTCGTAGGTGAAGCTGATGTCCTCCTCGCCCGAGCCATACAGGATGACCTGGCGCACCGCCTCGGGCAGCTCCTCGAAGGGACGGTCGATGTCCACCCGGTAGTGCGCCGCCACGCTCTCCAGCAGCGAGAAGGTGTAGCCGTTGCGCCGGTCCCAGCCCTTGATCGCGCCCGAGCCCAGGCTCAGCGACGGGAAGGCCACCACCCGCTCGGGGTCGAACACCGTCTGCACGCCCAGGCCGTCGCAGTGCGGGCAGGCACCGGCCGGCGCGTTGAACGAGAACAGGCGCGGCTCCAGCTCCGGCAGCGAGTAGCTGCACACCGGGCAGCCGTATTTCGACGAGAACAGGTGCTCCTGGCCGCTGTCCATCTCCAGCCCGATCGCCCGTCCGTCGGCAATGCGCAGCGCGGCCTCGAAGCTCTCGGCCAGGCGCTGTTTCATGCCTTCGCCGGTCTTCAGGCGGTCGATGACGACGTCGATGTCGTGCTTCTCGTTCTTCTTCAGCGCCGGCACGTCAGCGGCGTCCAGCACCGTACCGTCCACCCGGAAGCGCACATAGCCCTGGGCCTGCATGTCCTGGAACAGCTCGGCGAACTCGCCCTTGCGGTCGCGCACCACCGGCGCCAGCACCATCAGCCTGGTGCCCTCAGGCAGGCCCAGCGCGGCATCCACCATCTGGCTGACGCTCTGCGCCTGCAGCGCCAGGCCGTGGTCGGGGCAGAAGGGCGTCCCGGCGCGGGCATACAACAGACGCAGGTAGTCGTGGATCTCAGTGACCGTGCCCACGGTCGAGCGCGGGTTGTGGCTGGTGGCCTTCTGCTCGATGCTGATGGCCGGCGACAGGCCCTCGATCACATCGACATCGGGCTTGTCCATCAGCTGCAGGAACTGCCGTGCGTAGGCCGACAGGCTCTCGACGTAGCGGCGCTGGCCCTCGGCATACAGCGTGTCGAAGGCCAGGCTGGACTTGCCCGAACCCGACAGGCCGGTGATCACCACCAGCGCATGCTTGGGCAGGTCGAGGTCGACGTTCTTCAGGTTGTGGGTGCGGGCACCGCGCACCGAGATCAGGGCGCGGGCAGGGGCAAAGGCGTGGTCGGGCATGGTGGCGCGGCCCGGCGAGGTGTCGGGCGAAGGCAACCGGCCATGATAGTCGGCCTGTCCGGCGCGGTCACCCTCGGCCGCTGCGGCGCTCGGCTGTCATCCGGATGGATGGCTGCCGCGTTGCACGCTCAAGGCAGCCCCGCAAGCGCTGTCAGACAGGACCCACCAGATGCAAAAGTCAGCACATACTCACAAGCCCGCCCCCCGGCCGCCGTTGGGGCGCTGGGATGCCGGCGCCGACAAGGGCCAGAAGTTCGAGCCCTTCTGGACCTCGGTGGGTCACAGCGAGAGCCGCTCCCGCGCCCGCACCCAGAAGGCCGACCAGAAGCGCTGACCATCGTTGAAAAGTCAGTGAGTAATCGCTGACATCAGGTCCCCCGTGTGGGCAGTCCGACAGGCGAGCAGGGCCAGTCGACCAGGGCGTGCAGAGCCCGGCATACTAGCCGGATGAGCCCTGCCCACGTGATCCCGCTCAAGCACGCGCTGTTCAACCCGCAGGCGCAGGTCTGCGCCGATTGCGGCGTGCGGCGCTTCGCACTGTTCGGGGTGCTCGACCACGCGGCGCTGGACAACATCCACGTCCACATCGCCGATATCCGGCTGCAACCCGGCCAGAGCCTGTACGCCGCCCAGGCCGTGGGCAGCGCCGCCTACACGGTGCGCGAGGGCATCGTCCGCCTGGAGCGCACGAGCGAGCGCGGTGAGCGGCGCATCCTGCGCCTGGCTGGCCGCTCCGACATGCTGGGCCTCGAGGCCATGCTGGGCCAGACCTACGCCGCCGACGCCGTGGCCTGCACCGAGGTCAGCGTCTGTCGCGTGCCGCGCACCCTGGTCGACGAGCTCTCGCGCGATCGCCCGGAGATCCTGGTCGATCTGATGAAGCGCTGGCAGCGCGCGCTCGACGACGCCGACGAATGGCTCACCGAGCTGTGTTCGGGCCCGGCCCGCCACCGCATGCTGCGCCTGCTGCTCAAGCTCAGCGAGTACGCAGATGGCGGCCGGGTCTGGCTGCCGGCCCGCCTGGAGATGAGCGCCATGCTCGACATGACCATCGAGACCGCCAGCCGGCTGATCTCGCAACTCAAGCGCGAGGGCGTTCTGGACGCGCCCGACCAGCGCCACGCGGTGATCCACATGGACGCCTTGATGAAGGCCCTGCGCGACGACAGCGCATTGTCCTGACTTCGTCATTGTTGCGGCGCACAATCCGGCCATGGACACCGCCGCCGACACCATCGAGAACCTGACCTTCGACGAACTGCGTCTGGACCAGCGTGCCCAGCTGGTGCGCACGCTGACGATGGCCGACATCCAGGCCTTCGCGCTGGTTTCAGGGGACCACAACCCCGCCCACCTCGACCACGAGTACGCCGAGGGCACGCGCTTTCATGGCGTGATCGCCCACGGCATGTGGGCGGGCGCGCTGATCTCCAGCGTGCTGGGCACCGAGTTCCCCGGTCCCGGCACCATCTATGTGGCCCAGGACCTGCGCTTTCATCGCCCGGTGCATGTAGGCGACACCCTGACGGTCACCGTCACCGTGGTGGCCAAGGACGAGGCCACGCGCGGCGTGGTGCTGGACTGCGAGGTGCACAACCAGCGCAGCGAGCAGGTGGTGAGTGGCCGCGCCGAGGTGCGTGCGCCGGCGCACAAGGTGGTGCGGCCGCGCCCGGCGCTGCCGCAGCTGCACCTGTTCGACCCTGGCGCGCGCCTGCGTGAGTGGCTGCAGTCGGTGGCTGGCGCCGCTGCCGTGCGCTGTGCGGTCGTTCATCCCTGCGACGAACCCTCGCTGCGCGGTGCGCTGGACGCCGCCGCGCAGGGCCTGATCGAGCCGGTGCTGGTGGGTCCGGCGCACCGCCTGCGGGCCCTGGCCGCCAGCTTGGGGCTGGACCTCTCGGGCTGCCAACTGGTTGATGTGCCGCACAGCCATGCCGCTGCCGCCCAGGCCGCCGCCATGGCCGCCAGCGGCGAGGTGGCGATGCTGATGAAGGGCAGTCTGCACACCGATGAGCTGATGCAGGCCGTGCTGGCCGAGCCGCGGCTGCGCACCGGCCGGCGCATGTCGCATGTCTTCCGCTTCGACGTACCGGCTTATCCCAAGCCGCTGCTGGTCACCGATGCGGCCATCAACATCGCGCCCACGCTGGAGGTCAAGGCCGACATCGTGCGCAACGCCATCACGCTGGCGCAGGCGCTGGGCGTGGCGCGGCCGCGCGTGGCCATCCTGTCGGCGGTGGAGACGGTGACGCCGCGCATCGCCTCCACGCTGGACGCCGCCGCGCTGTGCAAGATGGCCGACCGCGGCCAGATCAGCGGTGCCGTGCTCGACGGCCCGCTGGCCTTCGACAACGCCATCTCGGCCGAGGCGGCGCGCATCAAGGGCATCGACTCTCCGGTCTCCGGCCAGGCCGACATCCTGGTCGTGCCCGACCTGGAGGCCGGCAACATGCTGG
>JAFLDI010000093.1 GCA_017302485.1 Burkholderiales bacterium
CCTGCTGCCGCTGCATGTGGCCGCTGGCGCCGCCGGCGACGACGCACCCGGCCGACGCCTGTTCGCCGACGTGCAATGGGGCCACCTGGGCATGGACGCCTATGCCTTTGGTGCCGGCGCGGCGGCGCTCGAGGCCACCTAGTCACGTTGAGGTCACAGTGACGTCACGCCGGTTTCACCGGCGCTGTCGACGATGCGCCGTCTTTCCACTCCGCATTGCCCGACGCCATGAACGACCTCATCGATCCCGACGACATCGGCCACAACGACAGCGCCAATCCCCATTTCCAGCAGGTGCTGGACACTCGCCTGTCGCGCCGCGGCCTGGTCCTGGGTGGCCTGGGTGCCGCCGCTACTGCCGTGCTGGCGCCGGCCGCGCTGGCGGCTCCGCTCGCCGCTGCCGGCCTGCCGGTGCGTCGTCTGAACTTCACGCCCGTGGCCAAGAGCCTGGCCGACATGGTCAGCGTGCCCGCCGGCTACACCGCCCGCGTGATCTACGCGCTGGGCGACCCGCTGGCTGCCGGCGTGCCCGAGTACCGCAACGATGGCAGCGACACCCAGTTCGACCTGCGTGCCGGTGACCACCATGACGGCATGGACTATTTCGGCCTGTCGGACGACGGTCGCCGTGACCCGCTGTCCAGCCGCCGCGCGCTGCTGGCCATGAACCACGAAGCCACCACCGACCACTTCCTGCATCCCAACGGCTCGTCGCCGCGTCCGCGTCCGATGGCCGAGACCGACAAGGAAATCCCGGTCCATGGCATCAGCGTGGTCGAGGTCCGTCGCCAGGCCGACGGTGGCTTCCGCACCGTGCGCCGTTCGCCCTTCAACCGCCGCATCACCCCGGACACCCCGGCGGTCCTGCGCGGCCCGGCCCGCGGCAACGCCCTCGTCAAGACGATGTACGCGCCCGACGGCCTGGCCTGCCGCGGCACCATCAACAACTGCGGCACCGGTCGCACGCCCTGGGGCACGCTGATCTCCGGCGAGGAGAACTGGGCCGGCTACTTCACCCGCGTCAGCACCGACAACACCGCGCGCGGCAACGACAAGAGCGTGGTCTCGCTGAACCGCTACGGCCGCACCGCCGGCGCCGCCAGCCGCCACGGCTGGGAGACCAGCGGCAGCGATGACCGCTATCGCCGCTTCGACATCAGCAAGACCGGCAGCAGCACCGACGGCAGCGACGACTACCGCAACGAGCTGAACACCTTCGGCTACATGGTCGAGATCGATCCCTACAACCCGGCCGCTGCTCCCCGCAAGCGCACCGCGCTGGGCCGCTTCGCACACGAGAGCGGTGCCTTCAACCTGCTGCAGCCGGGCCGTCCGCTGGCGGTCTACATGGGCGACGACTCGCGCAACGAGTACATCTACAAGTACGTCTCGAACGCCGTCTGGCAGGCCGGCGATGCCGAGGCCTCCGACCGTCTGGCCGTTGGCGACAAGTACCTGGACGATGGCCGCCTGTACGTGGCGAAGTTCAACGCCGACGGCAGCGGCCAGTGGATCGAGCTGACGATCACCAACCCGCTGATCGGCGGCTACGTTGCCTACGCCTTTGCCGACCAGGCCGATGTGATGGTCAATGCCCGCCTGGCGGCCGACGCCGTGGGCGCCACCAAGATGGACCGCCCGGAGTGGTGCGCCACGCACCCGTCGACCGGTGAGGTCTACTTCACGCTGACCAACAACAGCAACCGCAAGGTCGACCCCACCAGCAGCTCGCATGTGCAGGTCGACGCTGCCAACCCTCGTTCGTACAGCGACTCGTACAACGGCGGCCCGCTGGGTTCGCCGGGCAACGTCAACGGCCACATCCTGCGCCTGCGCGAGGCCGGCCTCAAGCCCGAAGCGCTGGGCTTCAAGTGGGACGTCTACCTGTTCGGTGCCCAGTCCGATGCCAACCCGGCGCTGGTCAACCTGTCCTCGCTGACCGGCGACCAGGACTTCTCCAGCCCGGACGGCCTGTGGTTCAGCGAGGCCACCGGCATCTGCTGGGTCCAGACCGACGACGGTGCCTACACCGATACGTCCAACTGCATGATGCTGGCCGCGCTGCCGGGTCATGTGGGCGACGGCGAGGTGAAGACGCTCAACCACACCCGGGCCGACGGCAGCACGCTCAGCGTGTCCACGCCGGTGGGCAAGGCGCCCAAGCCGGCGCAGCTCAAGCGCTTCCTGGTGGGCTCCAAGGACTGCGAGATCACCGGCTGCTGCGAGACCCCCGACGGCAAGGCGCTGTTCGTCAACATCCAGCACCCGGGCGAGAGCATCGTCCAGGCGGATGTGGCCGATCCGACGAAGTACACCAGCCACTGGCCGGGCAACGCCGGCTACGGCAACGGCGGCGCGATGGCCCGCCCGCGCTCGGCCACCATCGTCATCACCCGTGACGACGGCGGCCGCGTCGGCGGCTGATCAAGCAGTCGCTACAGTGGCGGCATGACCGCCGCCGCTGAGCGCCTTGACACCCCCCGCCTGCGCCTGCAGGCCCCCAGCGCCGGGCTCGCCCCGGCGCTGTTGTCTTTTCACCGCCGCAACGCGGCCCATCTGGCGCCGTGGGACCCGCCGGTGCCAGCGGGCTTCCTGACCCTGGAGACCCAGGCACTGCGCATTGAGCAGGCGCGGCTGGCCTTCGAGCGGGGCGAAGCCCTGCGCTGGTGGTTACAGCCGGCGGACGACCCGCTGCGCATCATCGGCGTCATCGGCCTGAGCCAGATCGCTCGTGGCGCTTTCCACAGCGCGGTGCTGGGGTACGCGATTGACGCAGCCTGCCAGGGCCAGGGCCTGATGACCGAAGCGCTGCAGGCCGTGCTGGCCGAGGCCTTTGCCGAACGGGTGGCCTTGCACCGGGTGCAGGCGGCAGTGCGGCCCGAGAACCTGCGCAGCGTGGCGGTGCTGTCGCGGCTGGGCTTCGAGTCCATCGGCCTGGCGCGTGACTACCTGTTCATCAACGGCGCCTGGCGCGACCATGGGCTGTGGCAGCGGCTGAATCCGGCATTTGCGGTTCCTCCTGACTGGCGACAAACTTCAGATTCCGCCGGCTGAGCCGACAACCTGTCGTGCCCCCTGGCGTCCTGGGGGCCCGGATGGCCGTTGCCGCTCACCATGCCCCTTGCCACGAACCCTGTTGCCCACCTGCCTTCGCCGCACCGCGTGGCCCGTTGCCTGGCGGAGCTGACCGGACTGCGCGACCGCGAGCAACTGCAGCAGCGCCTGGCCGGTCACCTGGTCGAGCACTTCCAGCCCGCCCAGGCCCAGGTCTGCCGACGCCGCGACGACCGCATCGATGCCTGGGACATCCAGGCCCTGCAGGGGCCGCCCGCCGAGCCCGGCGAGGACGAGCAGCGCGCACTGCTTGAGGCCCTGGGCCGGGAGCATCCACTGCACCTGGCCGACCAGCCCGGCCGGGCCTACTACCCACTGCCCGGCAGCCATGGCACTGAGGCCGTGCTGCAGCTGCAGCTCGACAGCTCGCCCAGTGACGTGCACCACCTGGTGGCCGATGAAATCCTGCGCGCCTACCGCAATGTCATCGGCCTGCTCGACTACGGCGAGCGCGACGGCCTGACCGGTCTGCTCAACCGCAAGAGCTTCGACGAGACCTTCATGCGCCTGGCCGCGCTGTCCTCCCAGTCAGAGGCCGGCCTGTCGGGCCGCGACGGCCGGCGCCACTGGCACAGCGGCGATCCCTGCTTCCTGGCGGTGATCGACATCGACCACTTCAAGCGGGTCAACGACGGCTATGGCCATCTGGTGGGCGACGAGGTGCTGCTGCTGGTGGCCCGCCTGATGAACGAGACCCTGCGCCAGCACGACCGGCTCTACCGCTTCGGTGGCGAGGAGTTCGTGGTCCTGCTGAGCTGCAGCCAGGACGACGGCGCCCGCGCCGCGCTGGACCGCCTGCGCAGCCGTGTGGCCGGGTACGCCTTTCCCCAGGTCGGGGCGCTGACCATCAGCGCCGGCTACACCCGCATCGACGCCGACGACACGCCCGAGCAGGCCTTTGGCCGCGCCGACAAGGCCGTGTACGCCGCCAAGGATGGCGGACGCGACCAGGTCCGTGGCTTCGATGAACTGCTGGCCGAGGGCACGGTGGTCGAGGCCGCATCCGGCGGGGTCGACTTCTTCTGATCAGCGTCCGGGCAGCGTGCCCACCACGCCCTCGACCAGCCAGTCCATCCGGGCGATCTGGGCGTCGGACAGCGTGCCCGAGGCCTGCCGCTGCTGACCGGCGTTGTCGACCAGGCGACCGCCGAAGGGCTGGAAACGTCCCGCCATGATGTCCGCCTCGCGCCGGGTCACCGCCTGACGGGCGGCCGCGGGCAGGGTGTCGGACAGCGCCGAGAGCTTCACCAGGCCGTCCTTCATGCCGCCCCAGACGGGCGTGTTCGTCCAGCGACCGGCGATCACGTCCTGCGCCACGCGGGTGTAGAAGCCACCCCAGTGGTGGGTCACCGCGGCCAGTTGCGCCTTGGGCGCGAAGGTCCGCATGTCGCTCTGGTAGGCCAGCAGCTTGACGCCCTTCTCCTCGGCCACCTGCGGCACGGCGGGCGAGCCCGAGTGGTTGGTCAGCACATCGGCGCCCTGGGCGACCAGCGACAGCGCGGCGTCGCGCTCGCGCGCGGGGTCGAACCAGGCATTGAGCCAGACCACCTTGACCTGCGCCTTCGGGTTGACCGCGCGCATGCCCAGCGTGAAGGCGTTGATGCCCTGCACCACCTCGGGCACCGGGAAACCCGCCACATAGCCGGCCACGCCGGTGGTGCTGGCATGGCCGGCCAGCATGCCGGCCAGGTAGCGGGCCTCGTAGTAGCGGGCGTTGTAGGTGCCCAGGTTGGGCGCGGTCTTGTAACCGCCGGCGTGCTCGAAGCGCACCTGCGGGAACTCGGCAGCCACGCGCAGCGCGGGCTCCAGGTAGCCGAAGCTGGTGGCAAACACCAGCCGGTGGCCCTGGGCGGCCAGGTCGCGCATCACGCGCTCCGAGTCGGCTCCTTCGGGCACCGCCTCGACCACCGTGGCCTTGACGGCGGCGCCCAGCGCCTGCTCCATCTCGCGACGGCCCAGGTCGTGCTGGTAGGTCCAGCCGGCCTGGCCCACCGGGCTGACGTAGACGAAGGCCACCTTCAGCGGCTCGGCCGCGCGGGCCGGGATCAGGGTGAACATCAACGCGGCGCCGGCCCACAGGGCGGCGCGCACGAGGTTTTTGTACATGGTTGTCCTCGACATGGCCCCGGGGTTGGATGGCGCGGCCGGTGGACGGGGCGTGACCGGCAGCGAACCTGGAATTGTCGCCGATCCAGTTCATGGGGCCGTGCAAGTCCGGAGGCCCGATGCGGCGGAATGCCGACGTTTCCACAGTAGCATCGGGCCTCGCGACCATGAACCCGGTCAAGAACCCGGCCACGACGGTGCCTGCCCCACCCCCGCAGCGCGCCCCGCCCGCACACAGGAGGATCCCGATGACCACCCCGATCGGCCGCCATCCGCGGCTTGCCCTGCTCAGCCTGGCCCTGCTGGCCGCCACCGGCGCCAGCGCCAAGACCCTGGTCTATTGCGCCGAGGGCTCGCCCGAGAACTTCACGCCAGCCATCAACACCACCGGCACCAGCTTCGACGCCGCGCGCCCGGTCTACGACCGCCTGACCCAATTCAAGCGCGGCAGCACCGAGGTCGAGCCCGGCCTGGCCGAGAGCTGGACCATCAGTCCCGACGGCAAGACCTACACCTTCCGCCTGCGCGCCGGCGTCAAGTTCCACAGCGTGCCCGGCTTCACGCCCACGCGCGACTTCAATGCCGACGACGTGGTCTGGAGCTTCGAGCGCCAGTGGAAGGCAGATCACCCCTATGCCAAGGTCTCGGGCGGCAAGTACGACTACTTCGCCGACATGGGCTTCAAGGACGACCTGGCCGCGGTCGAGAAGCTCGATCCGCTGACCGTGCGCATCGTGCTGAAGAAGCCCAACGTCACGATGATCCCCAACCTGGCGATGGACTTCGCCGCCATCCACTCGGCCGAGTACGCCGAGGCGCTGGCCAAGGCCGGCAAGCTGGCGCAGTTCGACCAGGTGCCGGTCGGCACCGGCCCGTTCAGCTTCGTCACCTACCAGAAGGACGCGGTGATCCGCTACAAGGCGCACAAGGCCTACTGGGGCGCCGAGAAGGCCCTGGTGGATGACCTGGTCTACGCCATCACCCCCGATGCCACCGCCCGCACCGCCAAGCTGCGCGCCGGCGAGTGCCACCTGACCGGCTACCCGCGCCCGGCCGACCTGCCCGAGCTGCAGAAGGACCCCAAGCTGAAGGTCACCAGCCTGCCGGGCCTGAACATCGCGTACTGGTCGTTCAACACCCAGAAGCCCCCGTTCGACAAGAAGGAGGTTCGCCAGGCCTTCACGATGGCGATCGACAAGGCGGCCATCCTGAAGGACGTCTACCTGGGCGCCGGCACACCGGCCAAGAACCTGATCCCGCCCACCATGTGGGGCTACAACAACCAGGTGGCCGAATGGCCGCATGACCCGGCCAAGGCCAAGGAACTGCTGGCCAAGGCGGGCGTGAAGACGCCGCTGGAGGTGGACCTCTGGTACATGCCGGTGCAGCGCCCCTACAACCCCAATGCCAAGCGCATGGCCGAGATGATGCAGGCCGACCTGGCCAAGATCGGCGTCAACGCCAAGCTCGTCACCTACGAGTGGGGCGAGTACCGCAAGCGCCTGCAGCAGGGCGAGCACATGACCGGCATGCTGGGCTGGAACGGCGACAACGGCGACCCCGACAACTTCTTCTTCCTGCACGGCTGCGACGCGGCCCGCCCCGGTGGCCAGAACCTCAGCAAGTGGTGCCACAAGGGCTTCGACGAGAAGCTCGAGAAGGCCCGCACGCTGACCGACACCAAGGCCCGCGCCAAGCTCTACGAGGAGATGCAGGTCATCGAGCGCGAGGAAGCGCCCGACTTCAAGATCGCCCACTCGGTGGTGTTTGAGGTGATGCGCCAGGAGGTGACGGGCTACAAGCAGAGCCCGTTCAACTCGCACCAGTTCAATGGTGTCGACCTGAAGTAAGCGCGTCGGTGCACCGCAACCTCGGCCATGGCACCCTTGGGTGCCGTGGCGGCTGACCCATGCTGCGATACCTGCTGCGCCGCCTGGCGCTGACCATTCCCACCTTCATCGCCCTGATGGCGCTGACCTTCGTCGCCATCCGGCTGGTGCCGGGCGACCCGGTGGAGGTGCGGGTGGGCGAGCGCGGCATCTCGCCCGAGCGCCTGGCGCAGTTCCGGCATGAGCTGGGGCTGGACCAACCGCTGTGGAAGCAGTTCCTGGACTATGCGGGCCAGCTGCTGCAGGGTGATTTCGGGACCTCGCTGGCCACCAGTCAGCCGGTGCTGACCGAGTTCCTGGCGCTGTTCCCGGCCACGCTGGAGCTGAGCCTGGCGGCCATGCTGTTCGCCGCGCTGATCGGCCTGCCCGCCGGCACCATCGCCGCGGCACGCCGCGGCACGGTCTTCGACCAGGCGCTGATGGGCCTGTCGGTCACCGGCTACTCGATGCCGATCTTCTGGTGGGGCCTGCTGCTGATCATGTTCGTCGGCGAGCGCTGGGGCCTGACGCCGGTGTCGGGCCGGATCGACCTGATCCAGTACTACTTCGAGCCGGTCACCGGCTTCATGACGATCGACGCCTGGCTCTCGGGCCAGCCCGGCGCCTTCCAGGATGCGCTGCACCACCTGGTGCTGCCGGCCATCGTGCTGGGCACGGTGCCGCTGGCGGTGGTGGCGCGCATGACGCGCTCGGCCATGCTCGAGGTGCTGCGCGAGGACTACGTGCGCACCGCCCGCGCCAAGGGCCTGCCGGCCTGGCGCGTGGTGGGCCTGCATGCGCTGCGCAATGCGCTGATTCCGGTGGTCACGGTGATCGGCCTGCAGGTGGGCGCGCTGATGGCCGGCGCGGTGCTGACCGAGACCATCTTCTCCTGGCCCGGCATCGGCAAGTGGCTGATCGAGTCCATCGCGCGGCGCGACTACCCCGCGCTGCAAGGCGGCGTGATGCTGGTCTCGACCATCGTCATCGGCGTCAACCTGGCGGTGGATCTGACGTACGGCCTGATCAACCCCCGCATCCGCCATGGCTGAGACATCGACGCTCCCCACCGTGGCGCCGCCCTCGCCGCTGGCGGCGTTCTGGGCGGCCTTCAAGGAGAACCGCGGCGCGGTGATTGGCCTGGCCGTGGTGCTGCTGGTGGTGCTGCTGGCGCTGGGCGCCGACGTGATCGCGCCGTACTCGCCCACCGAGCAGTTCCGCGACGCGGTGCGCCTGCCGCCCGCCTGGGCCGAGGGCGGCCGCGCCGGCTTCTGGCTGGGCACCGACAGCCTGGGCCGCGACCAGCTCTCGCGCCTGATTCACGGCGCGCGCATCTCGCTGTTCATCGGCCTGACGGTGATGGGTGCCTCCTTCGTGGTGGGTGTGGCGCTGGGCCTGGCCTGCGCCTCGCTGGGCACTGCGGTGGACGTGATGATCACCCGGCTGATGGACCTGATCATGGCCGTGCCCTCGCTGGTGCTGGCGATCCTGGTGGTGGCGGTGCTGGGTCCCAGCCTGACCAACACCATCGTCGCGGTCAGCCTGGTCACCTTGCCGCGCTATGTGCGGCTGCTGCGCGCCTCGGCGCTGGCCGAGCTGCAGAAGGACTACGTCACCGCGGCGCGGGTGGCGGGTGTCGGCCGCTGGCGTCTGATGACGCGCACCGTGCTGCCCAACTGCCTGGCGCCGCTGATCGTGCAGGCGGCGCTGGGCGTGTCCGACGCCATCCTGGAGGCCGCCGCGCTGGGCTTCCTGGGCCTGGGTGCGCAGCCGCCCACGGCCGAGTGGGGCACGATGCTGGCCGATGCGCGCGAGTTCATCCGCTCCGACCCTTGGCTGGTCACGCTGCCCGGCCTGGCGATCCTGGTGACGGTGGTGTCGATCAACCTGATGGGTGATGGGCTGCGCGACGCGCTGGACCCGAAGATGCGCAAGACATGACGACCCCGCTGCTCGACATCCAGGACCTGTCGGTCAGTTTCGCCACCCGCGGCGGGCCGCTGCGGGCGGTCGATGGCGTCTCGCTGCAGGTCGCCCCTGACGAAGTGCTGGCCATCGTCGGCGAATCGGGCTCGGGCAAGTCGGTGGCGATGCTGGCGGTGATGGGCCTGCTGCCCTGGACCGCCACCGTCAGCGCCACCCGCCTGGCCTTCGACGGCCAGGACCTGCGCGCGCTCACCGCGCGCCAGCGCCGCGCCCTGATCGGCAAGGACATCGCCATGGTGTTCCAGGAGCCGATGAGCAGCCTCAACCCCTGCTTCACCGTGGGCTGGCAGATCGACGAGGCGCTGGCAGCGCACACGCCGCTGACCCGGGCGCAGCGCCGCACGCGCGTGGTGGAGCTGCTCGAGCAGGTCGGCATCCCCGACCCGGCGCGCCGTGCGCGGGCGTTTCCGCACCAGCTGTCGGGCGGCATGAGCCAGCGCGTGATGATCGCCATGGCCTTGGCCGGCGAGCCGCGGCTGCTGATCGCCGACGAGCCCACCACCGCGCTGGATGTGACCATCCAGGCGCAGATCATGGACCTGCTGGCGCGCCTGCGGCGCGAGCGCGGCACCTCGATGGTGCTGATCACCCACGACCTGGGCGTGGTGGCCGAAAGCGCCGACCGCGTGCTGGTGCAGTACGCCGGCCGTGCGGTGGAACAGCAGCCGGCCGCCACGCTGTTCGAGCAGCCGCATCATCCCTACACCGCCGCGCTGCTCGATGCGCTGCCCGAGCGCAGCCGCCCTGGCCAGGCGCTGGCCTCGATCGACGGCGTGGTGCCGGGCCTGCACGACCGCCCCGCGGGCTGCCTGTTCGCGCCGCGCTGCCGCCTGGCCACCGAGCACTGCCATCGGCACAAG
>JAFLDI010000094.1 GCA_017302485.1 Burkholderiales bacterium
CCATCGCCGGCACCACCCGCGACCGCGTCAGCGAGACCATCCAGATCGAGGGTGTGCCGCTGCACATCACCGACACCGCCGGCCTGCGCGACGACAGCGCCGCCAGCGACGAGGTGGAACGCATCGGCATGGCGCGCAGCTGGGAATCGATCGAGACCGCCGACGCCGTGGTCTTCCTGCACGACCTGACGCGCCTGGACGAACCCGACTACCAGGCCGCCGACGCGCAGATCGGCCAGCGCCTGCAGCGCGTGGACCCGGCGCGCCTGCTGCAGGTCTACAACAAGGCCGACCGCGCCGAGGCCGCCGGCCGCGACGGCCTGTTCATCAGCGCCAGGACCGGCGCCGGCCTGGAGACGCTGCGCCGCGCACTGCTGGAACGCGCCGGCTGGCAGGCCGCACCCGAGGGCGTGTTCATCGCCCGCACCCGCCACGTGCAGGCACTGCGCCAGTGCGCCGAGCACCTGGCCCTGGCCACCGAGCACGCCGCTCAGGCGGATGCGCAGCTGGACCTGTTTGCCGAAGAGCTGCGGCTGGCGCACCAGGCGCTGCAGCAGATCACTGGGCGCTTCAGTGCGGATGATCTGCTGGGCGAAATCTTCAGCCGGTTCTGCATCGGCAAGTGAGCCGGCCTCTGGCCGCTGTCACGCCTCGTCCCGGGCCGTGATCGCGACACGGTAAAACCTCTCCACCGACACATCCCGCTTGATGCCCTCCAGCGCACCGCAGCGCTGCCAGCCCAGGCGCTCGAACAGCGTCTGCATCGGCGCGCACCAGTCCTCGGTCGAGGACAGCGGCCCTCGGCCGCGCGCGTGCGACTGGACGGCCTGCACCAACGCAGTGGTCAGGCCCCGGCGGCGGGCGGCTGTGGAGATTGATGCAGCGCAATGTTGAAGGGTGCAGGAAGCCCACCATGCGCCATGCCCGCCTGCCCGCCTGCCCGCCTGACGCACAGTGCCGAGAGCCGCTACTGGCCCGCGGAGTGGCCTGGGGTATGGTCCGGGTTTTGGCAGCGGGAGTTTTCCAGTGGTGAAGCGCACCAAGGCATCGGCAGGTTCCCGCGCCGACCCTGAGCCGTCGGGCCCGCCGGCTGTCTTCCCCATCGTCGGCATCGGCGCCTCGGCGGGCGGGCTGGCGGCCTTCGAATCCTTCTTCGCGGCCATCCCCGCCGGCAGCCTGCCGGGCATGGCCTTCGTGCTGGTGCAGCATCTGGCGCCCGATCACCCGAGCGTCCTGCCCGACATTCTCCGACGCTGCACCCACCTGCCCGTGGCCGAGGCGGTGGATGGCATGGTGGTGGCCATCAACAACGTCTATGTCATCCCGCCGCGCTGGGACCTGGAGATCCGCGCGGGCATGCTGCACTTGCTGGAACCCATGGCCGCCCGAGGCCACCGTCTGCCGATCGACGGCTTCCTGCGCTCGCTGGCGCTCGACCGTGACGACGCCTGTGTCGGCATCGTGCTGTCGGGCACCGGCAGCGACGGGGCCCAGGGCGTTCTGGCCATCAAGGGTGCCGGCGGTCTGGTCCTGGTGCAGTCGCCCGAGTCCACCGAGTTCGACGGCATGCCTCGCGCCGCCCTGGGCACCGGCACCGTCGATCAGTCCCTCGCCCCGGGCGAGATGCCCGCCTTTCTGCAGGCCTTCGCCGCCAAGGCCTACCGGCCACCATCGCCGTCTGGCCACCACGAGCCGGCAGGCGCTGGCGGCGCCATGCACCGGATCTTCTCCCAGCTGCGCCTGAAGACCGGTCACGACTTCACCCATTACAAGCCCACCACCGTGCAGCGGCGGGTGCAGCGCCGCATGGCCGTGCACCAGATCGACACCCTCGAGGCCTACGCCGCTTTCCTGCTGCAGTCGGCTGATGAAGTGCAGGCCCTGTTCCGCGACCTGCTGATCGGCGTCACCCAGTTCTTCCGCGACGCCGAGGCCTTCCGGGTGCTGGAGGACACCGTCGTGCCGACGCTGCAGCACCGGCGCCAGCCACATCGTCCGCTGCGAATCTGGGTGCCCGGCTGCTCGAGTGGCGAAGAGGCCTACTCGATCGCGATGCTGATGCTGGAGCAGCTGGACGTGCCCGCCACGCCGCAGGTGCTGCAGGTGTTCGCCACCGACATCGACAGCCGCGCCATCGCCCTGGCCCGAGCGGGCAGCTACCCGGCGAGCATCAGCGCCGACATCACGCCCGAGCGGCTGGCCCGCCATTTCACGGCCGAGGCGGGTGACAGCGCCTACCGTGTGCGCAAGCAGTTGCGCGACCTGCTCATCTTCTCCGAGCACGACCTCACGCGCGATCCGCCGTTCTCGAAGCTGGACCTGATCAGTTGCCGCAACCTGCTGATCTACCTGGACGCCACGCTGCAAAAGCGCCTCATCCCGCTGTTCCACTACGCGTTGCGGCCCGGTGGCATCCTGCTGCTGGGCACCTCGGAGTCCATCGGCGAGTTCGACCACCTGTTCGAGGCGGTGGACCGGCGTGCCAAGGTCTACCGTCGCCTGGAGGACTATCTGGACAAGCCGCGCGCCGCCCTGAGCCAGATGATCCAGCCCGCCGCGGCCGTGCCGTCCGACACCACCCCTCATCCGCCCATGCCCTTGCCAAAGACGACGCTGCGTGAACGGGCCGAGCGCGCCATCCTGCGCGAACTGCCCATCGCGGCGGCCCTGGTCAACGCCCAGGGAGACATCTTCTACCTGCACGGCCGCACCGGGCAGTACCTTGAGCCCACCCCCGGCGAAGCAGGCATCAGCAACATCCTCGCCATGGCGCGTGAGGGCCTGCGGCGCGACCTCTCTCTGGCGCTGACGCAGGCCGCGGCCATCCGCCGGACCAGCGTGGCACGCGGCGTCCGGGTCAAGACCAATGGGCACTACACCAGCGTCAACGTGGGCGTGAGTGCCCTGGACGCCGATGCCGACCCCAGCGGACCGCAGCTCTACCTGGTGATGCTGGAGGCGGCGGGACCGAACGATACCGAGGCCCCGGCCGCCGCCGGCGCCCCGCCCGAGGCCGAGGCAGGCATCGACGCCCGCCTGGCGGCACTGGCCGAGTCGCTGCGCGTCAGCGAGGAAAAGGTGCAGGCACTGCACGAGGAGCTCGAGTCGTCGATCGAGGAGCTCAAGAGCTCCAACGAGGAGATGCAGTCGGTCAACGAGGAGCTGCAATCGACCAACGAGGAGCTCGAGACCTCGAAGGAGGAGCTCCAATCGGTCAACGAGGAACTGAGCACCGTCAACGCCGAGCTCGAGAACAAGGTGACCGACCTCTCGCGCGCCAACGACGACATGAACAACCTGCTGGCCGGCACCGGCATTGCCACGGTGTTCGTCGACCACGACCTGCGCATTCTTCGGTTCACGCCGGGCGCCAACGAGATCATCAATCTGATCGCCGGCGACATCGGACGACCGGTCGGTCACCTGGCCTCCAACCTCGACGGCTACGACAGCCTGGTGGCGGATACCCAGGCGGTGCTGGACAGCCTGATCCCGAAGAGTCACGAAGTCCACACACACGATGGACGCTGGTACGCGATGCGCATCCAGCCCTACCGCACGATCGCCAATGTGATCGAGGGGGCCGTCATCACCTTCGTCGACATCTCGGAATCGGTCCGCACGCGCCAGACCCTGCGCAAGCTGAACGAGGTGCTGCGGCTGGCCGTGGTCGTCCGAGATGCCTTCGATGCTGTCACCGTGCATGATCTGGAGGGTCGGACGCTGGCCTGGAACCCGGCGGCTGTGGCCATGTACGGCTGGAGCGAGGCGGAAGCCCTGGCCCTGAACATGCACGATCGCATCCCGCCCGAGCGCCGGGCCGAGGCGCTGAACGACCTGCGCCGCGCCAGCGAAACCGACACCCAGCAGGCACATCTGACGCTGCGTCTGACCAAGGACGGTCGGACGCTGCCGGTGCTGGTCAAGGCCACTGCGCTCCAGGACGACGAGGGTCGGGTGTACGCCATCGCCACCACGGAGAGGACCGCCCCCCCCGTATCCACCTGAAGGAGGCCCGTTCATGAGCGACGCCGAGCACCACGACGCCCGCGCGACCGATCTGCGTGAGCGGGCCCTGGCCCGCCTGGCGCACGACGACGCCTGTGAACAGGACGAAGGCGCCGGCCCGCCCACCGAGGTCGAGCGCGCGAGGGCGCTGCACGAGCTGCGCGTGCACCAGATCGAGCTGGAGATGCAGAACGACGAGCTGCGCCATGCGCAGCTGGCTCTGGAGGCTTCGCGTCAGCGCTGGTTCGAGCTGTATGACCTCGCGCCGGTGGGCTATCTCACCGTCAGTGAAGGCGGCCTGATCCTGCAGTCCAACCTGGCAGCCGCCGAGTTGCTCGGGCAGCCGCGTGCGGCCCTGGTGAACAGGCCGCTCTCGGCGTTCATCGAACCCGACGACCTGAACGGCTATTTCGCCCTCCACGCGGGCCTGTTGGATGCCTCCCAGCCGCAGACCTGCGAGCTGCGGCTGCTGGACCTGCCGCCCGGCCAGCGATGGGTCCAGCTCACCGCCTCCGCCGCCGCACCCGGCGCGGGGACCGAGCGCCAGTGGCGCGTGGTCCTGCAGGATGTCACCGACCGTCGCCAGGCCGAGGCCGCCCAGGCGGCGCTGGCAGTCGCGGAGAAGATCAATCGCACCCGAAGCGAGTTCCTGTCCCGGGTCAGCCACGAGTTCCGCACACCCCTGAACGCCGTCATCGGTTTCACGCACCTGCTGCTGCGCAACGGCGACCTCGCGTTGCCGGACAAGGAACGCCAGCAGCTGCAGCATGTCCACGACGCTGGCCAGCACCTGGTGCAGATGGTGACCGATCTGCTCGACATCTCCCGCGCCGCAACCGGTCGACTGGCGCTGCGCATCGGCGACGTCGATGCCCTGGGAGTGCTGAGCGACGCCATCCGGGACGTCACCGCACAGGCGCAGGCGGCCAGCGTCACGATCACGCTGGACGCACATGGCGCATCCAAGGTCGGCGTCCGGGCCGATCCGACCAGGCTGCGGCAGGTCTTCCAGAACCTGCTGAGCAACGCTGTCAAGTTCAACCGCCTGGGCGGGCAGGTGGCGCTCCGGCTGGAGCGCTCCGACACCCTGTGGCAGGTGCACATCATCGACACAGGCATGGGCATGACGCCCGGCCAGCAGGCCGCCTTGTTCCAGCCCTTCAACCGGCTCGGCCGCGAGGCCACGGGCATCGAAGGCACGGGCCTCGGGCTCGTGATTGCGCGCGACCTGGTCCAGGAGATGGGCGGCCGACTGACCATGCACAGCGAACCCGGTCGAGGCAGCGAGTTCACGGTGGAGCTCGTGGCGTCGGATGCCGAGCAACGCCACCTGCAGCATCCTCGTGCAGAGGCAGCGGCAGCCTCGGGTGCCCATGCCGCCGGTCGCGTGCTCTGCGTGGAAGACGACCAGGCCAGCCGGCAACTGATCCACAACATCCTGGAGCAGCGCCCCGACATCGACCTGGAGATCGTGGGGACCGGTGCCGCGGCCATCGCCGCAGCCCGCCGCCACTGGCCGCGCCTGTTGCTGCTGGACCTGCGCCTGCCCGACATGGCCGGCCTGGACGTGCTGAAGGTGCTGCGGCAGCTCAATCCGCACCTGCCGCTGCGCTGCCTGGTCATCTCCGTGGAGTGGGCGCCCGAGGACGTCGAACGCTCACGGGCGGCCGGTGCCCATGGGCATCTGGCCAAGCCGATCGACTCGGTGAAGTTTCTGTCGGTCGTCGATCGGCTGCTGGACCAGGACGCCCTCCCGCCCCAGGCCGAGCACCCGCCCGCCACGCCGGCCGACCCGGCCCCCGATCGGACCGACCAACGGTGAACCTGGGGGGATGGAAGGCGTCGCGGGTGATTGCCGCACGGGTCGGTCGCTCCTGATAATGGGCCGGATCGGCGGACCGTGACGAGGGTGCGGCCGGCCACCGGACTGGGAGCGACGCGGGTGAACATCGACAAGCTGAGTGAACTGGTGCTGTCGCTGAACGCGGATGACGCGCTTCGGCTGCGCTTCAACAAGGACGAATGGCGGATGCTGGGCGGTTTCCTGCAGCAGCACACGCTGCGGGCCGGCGACGTGGTGATCCGCTACCAGGACATGGACCGCGCGCTGTACCTGCTGGAGTCGGGCACGCTGCAGGTCTATGTGCCCGACAACGGGCCGGTGCGCCGGCCGGTGGCCATCCTGCGCCCGGGCGCGGTGGTGGGCGAGCCCAGCCTGTTCGGCGACACCCCGCGCATGGCCCAGGTCGAGGCGATGAGTGCCGTCATCGTCTACGCCCTGACCCGCAACCGCTTCGAGGAATTGGCGGCGCGCCAGCCCGAGATGGCGCTGGAACTGCTGCGCGCCTGCGGTGCCGTGATGGCCGAGCGCATGCGCCTGAACCTGGAGCGCGGGCTGCCGGTGGCCTGACGGCCGCTCTTCCAGCGCCCAGGCGCTCAGCCCAGCAGCTTCTTCTCGGCGATCGCCAGGGCCTCGGGCAGGCCCGAGAGCACCAGCGTGTCGCCGGCGTGCAGCACCAGCGCGTCATCGGGCTCGACCACCCGGCCGCCGGACTGACGCACCGAGGCCACGTTCACCGCCAGCGCCCCCAGCGCCTGGTCGCCCAGTGTGGCTCCCAGGCACTTGGCGCCCGGGGTCAGGGTCACGCTCTGCAGGCGGGCCTGCTGCAGCTCCTCCACGGTGTCGTCATCGGCGCCATGGAAGTAGCCGCGCAGCAGGCCGTAGCGCGCGTCGCGGGCGTCGCGCGTCAGGCGGATCACGCGGCGCATCGGCACGCCCACCAGCGCCAGCGCGTGGCTGGCCAGCATCAGCGAGCCCTCGATGGCCTCGGGCACCACGCCGGTGGCGCCGGCCTCGCGCAGTTTCTCGAGGTCGCTGTCGTCGATGGTGCGCACCACCACCGGCACCTTGGGCGCGTGGGTGCCCACCAGGTGCAGGATCTTCAGGGCCGAGGGCGTGTCGGGGTAGGTGACCACCACCGCGGCGGCGCGCGCCAGACCGGCGGCCATCAGGCTTTGCAGCCGCGCGGCGTCGCCGAACACCACACTCTGGCCGGCGGCGGCGGCCTGTCGCACGCGGTCGGGGTCCAGGTCCAGAGCCATGTAGGGGATCTGCTCCAGCGCCAGCATGCGCGCCAGGTTCTGACCGCTGCGCCCGTAGCCGCAGATGATCACGTGGCTGGTGGTGCGGATGGACTTCTTGGCGATGCTGGTCAGCGCCACCGACTGCATCAGCCAGTCGTTGGCCGACAGGCGCATGACGATGCGGTCGCTGTGCAGGATCACGAAGGGCGTGGCCAGCATCGACAGCACCATGGCCGCCAGCACCGGGCTGAGCCACTGGGCAGCGATGAGTTGCTGCTCGGCGCCCAGCGTCAGCAGCACGAAGCCGAATTCACCGGCCTGCGCCAGGTACAGGCCGGTGCGGATGGCCACGCCCGGCGCCGAGCCAAAGCCGCGTGCCAGCAGCGCCACCAGCACCGCCTTGGCGATCACCGGGCCCATCGTCAGCAGCAACACCAGCAGCCACTGGTCGGCCACAGGTCGCCAGTCGAGCTTCATGCCGATGGTGATGAAGAACAGGCCCAGCAGCACATCGTGAAAGGGCCGGATATCGGTCTCGACCTGGTGCTTGTATTCGGTCTCGGCCACCAGCATGCCGGCCACAAAGGCGCCCAGCGCCAGGCTCAGCCCAGCATGCTCGGTCAGCCAGGCCAGGCCCAGCGTGATCAGCAGCAGGTTCAGCACGAAGAGCTCCTCGCTCTTGCGCCGCGCCACCAGGGTCAGCCACCAGCGCATCACGCGCTGGCCACCCACCAGCAGCAGCGTCAGCAGCACGCCGGCCTTGAGCACCGCCAGACCCATGGCGCGAGCCATGTCCTGGCCGCTGTCGCCCAGCGCCGGGATCAGCACCAGCAGCGGCACCACCGCCAGATCCTGGAACAGCAGCACGCCCATCACGCGCTTGCCGTGCTCGCTCTCCAGCTCCAGCCGTTCGGCCATCATCTTGACGACGATGGCGGTGGAGGACATCGCCACGGCGCTGCCCAGCACCAGGGCCCCGGGCCAGTCCAGCTCCCAGGCCACGCCGATCAGCGCAAAGCCTCCCGCCAGCAGCACATTGCCGATCAGCGCACCCAGCATGGTCAGCGCCACCTGCGACAAACCCAGGCCGAACACCAGCTTGCGCATGCTGCGCAGCTTGGGCAGGTTGAACTCCAGCCCGATCACGAACATCAGGAAGACCACGCCGAACTCGGCCAGGTACTTCACGCCGGCCGAGTCCTTGGCCAGGGCCAGCGCATTGGGGCCGATCAGCACGCCCACGGCCAGGTAGCCCAGCATCGGCGGCAGACGCAGCGAGCGACAGGCCACCACGCCGGCGACAGCGGCGATCAGGTACAGCAGGACGACTTCAAGAGTGGTGGCCATCAGGAGGCGGGCATCAGGGACGGGCGCCTAGAATCCGCCCATTGTCGCCCGGAGCCCGCGCCGTCTTGGACCCATCCACCGCCTTCGACCCCGCACGCGCCCTCGCGCTGGCGCGCCAGACCTTCGACATCGAGGCGCAGGCGCTGCGCGACGTGCGCGACAGCCTCGGCGAGGCCTTCACCGCCGCCGTCGCTGCGATGCTCTCGACGCGCGGCCGGGTGGTGGTGATGGGCATGGGCAAGAGCGGCCACGTGGGGCGCAAGATGGCCGCCACGCTGGCCTCCACCGGCACGCCGGCGTTCTTCGTCCACCCCGCCGAAGCCAGCCACGGCGACCTCGGCATGGTGCAACCGGGCGATGTGGTGCTGGCCATCTCCAACTCGGGCGAGAGCGACGAGATCAACGCCGTGCTGCCCGCGCTGCGCCGCCTGGACGTGACCCTGGTGGGCATGACCGGCCGGCCGCAGTCCACGCTGGCGCGCCATGCCGACATCGCGCTGCTGTGTGCCGTGGGCCAGGAGGCCTGCCCGCTGAACCTGGCGCCCACCGCCAGCACCACCGCGCAGATGGCCCTGGGCGACGCGCTTGCCGTGGCCCTGCTCGATGCGCGGGGCTTCCGCGAGCGAGACTTTGCGCAGTCGCACCCCGGCGGCTCGCTGGGTCGCAAGCTGCTGATGCATGTGCGCGACCTGATGCGCAGCGGCGACGCCGTGCCCGCCGTCGGCCCCGGCGCCAGCTTCTCAGAGCTGATGCACGAGATGACGCGCAAGGGCCTGGGCGCCGCCGCCGTGGTCGATGGACCGCAGTTGCTGGGCATCTTCACCGACGGCGACCTGCGTCGTCTGATCGAGACCGGCGCCGACCTGCGCGCCCTCAAGGCCCGCGAGGTCATGCACGCCCAGCCGCGCCGGGTGCGCGCCGACGCGCTGGCGGTGGACGCCGCCGCGCTGATGGAGCAGCACCGCGTGAACTGCCTGCTGGTGGTGGACGACGCCGACACGCTGGTCGGCGCCATCAACACCAACGACTTGCTGCGCGCCAAGGTGATCTGATGACCCCTGCACTGGGCTTTCCCGCGGAGCTGCTGCTCAAGGCGCAGGGGCCGAACCTGGGCATGAGGGCCGCGATCTTCGACGTCGACGGCGTGCTCACCGACGGCCGGCTCTACATCGGCGAAGGCGGCGAGGCCTTCAAGGCCTTCAGCACCCTGGACGGACATGGCCTGAAGCTGCTGGCACGCGCCGGCATCACGCCGCTGGTGATCACCGGCCGCGACTCGCCCGCGGTGCGTCGCCGCGTGGCCGACCTGGGCCTCGCCCACGCCGTCTTTGGCGCCGAGGACAAGCTGGCCGCCGCTTCGCCGCTGCTG
>JAFLDI010000095.1 GCA_017302485.1 Burkholderiales bacterium
CTCATTAAAGGTGACCCGATTTGGTCAGTAAAGGAAGTAAAGTGAAATTAAAGTTTTTAACCGCAATTGCAGCAATAGGAATATCAACGTTCGGTACTGGCTGCGCTCATTACCATAAAATTGAAGGGCCAGCAGGTCCATCGCGGCCACGCCGGCGGCGCAGGCCACCGGGTGGGCCGAGTAGGTGTAGCCGTGCGGGAACTCCAGCATGTAGTCGGGGCCGCCCGCTTGCATGAAGGTGTCGTGGATCTCGGTCTTGGCGATCACCGCGCCCAGCGGCTGCACGCCATTGGTCACCTGCTTGGCGATGTTGATGATGTCGGGCGTGACGCCGAAGGCCTCGGCGCCGGTCCAGGCGCCGGCGCGGCCGAAGGCGGTGATGACCTCGTCGAAGATCAGCAGGATGTTGTGCGCGGTGCAGATCTCGCGCAGGCGCTGCAGGTAGCCCTGCGGCGGGATGATCACGCCGGCCGAACCGGCGAAGGGCTCGACGATCACCGCGGCGATGTTGCTGGCGTCGTGCAGCGCGATCAGGTTGAGCAGCTCATCCGCCAGCGCCACGCCATGCGGGCCCTCGGCCGGCGGCTGGCCGGCGAAGAAGCTGCCGGCGGGCGGCTGGGTGTGGGGCAGGTGGTCGGCCTCGACACCCTGGCCGAAGGTCTTGCGGTTGGCCACCAGGCCGCCCACCGAGATGCCGCCGAAGTTCACGCCGTGGTAGCCCTTGACGCGGCCGATCAGGCGCGTCTTGCTGGCCTGGCCCTTGGCGCGCCAGTAGGCGCGGGCCATCTTCAGCGAGGTGTCGGCGGACTCGGAGCCCGAGCCGGTGAAGAACACGCGGTTCAGGCCGGCGGGCATGCGCTCGACGATGCGGTTGGCCAGCTCGAACGACAACGGGTGCCCGAACTGGAAGGCCGGCGAATAGTCCAGGGTGCTCACCTGGCGCGCCACCGCCTCGGAGATCTCCCGGCGTGCATGGCCCAGGCCGCAGCACCACAGGCCCGAGAGGCCGTCGAACAGCTTCGTGCCGTCGGCCATCGTGTAGTGCACCCCCTCGGCCGAGGTGATCAGGCGCGGATGGGCCTTGAAGTCGCGGTTGCCGGTGAAGGGCATCCAGTGGGCGTCCATCCAGCCGGCATCGGTGGAGGCGGGGTGGGTGGTGGTCCAGACGTCAGGGGCGTTCATCGACGGGTCTCCAGGCAGCGCAAGCCCCGGATGGTGCCTCAGGATTCGCTTGAATAGAATGCCTGCTCCTGCACAGTCACTTGACGATCCATGCAAGCAAACCCGGCCACGCTG
The DNA here is from genome assembly GCA_017302485.1 of Burkholderiales bacterium. Classification (GTDB taxonomy): domain Bacteria; phylum Pseudomonadota; class Gammaproteobacteria; order Burkholderiales; family Burkholderiaceae_C; genus Ideonella. Next base: position 1,297 of record JAFLDI010000095.1, read on the forward strand.
CCCGGCCAGATCGGTGACGCCGACCTGCGCCTGCTGCGCGTCTTCAAGGCCGTGGCCGACTGCGGCGGCCTGGCGGCGGCCGAGCGCGAGCTGGGCATTGCGCTGTCCACCATCAGCCGCCACCTGAAGGACCTGGAGCAGCGCCTGGGCCTGACGCTGGCGCGCCGCGGCCGCGCCGGCTTTGCGCTGACGCCCGAGGGCGAGCAACTGCACGCCGCCGCCACCCAGCTGCTGGGTGCGACCGATGCCTTCCGCGGCCAGTTGCACGAGATCCACCGCCGTCTGGGCGGCGACCTGCACCTGGCGGTGTTCGAGAAGACCGCCAGCAACCCCGACGCGCGCATCGCCGAGGCGGTGGCCGACTTCCAGGCCCGCGCGCCGCAGGCCACGCTGCACATGCACGTGGGCACGATCGCGATGATCGAGCGCGGTGTCATCGACGGCAGCTTCCAGCTGGGCATCGTGCCCGAGCACCGCCGCTCGGACAGCCTGGACTACACGCCGCTGTTCGGCGAGACCATGTTCCTCTATGCCGGCCGCGGCCATGCCTGGTTTGCCGACACCCGCGCCCGGCCGGGCTGGGACGCGCTGCGCCGCGAGGCGCTGGTGGGCCTGGGCTACCAGTCGCCCAACCTGATGCTCACCCATGCGCGCCGGCTGGAGCGCCGCGCCACCGCGTCCGACCAGGAGGCGGTGGCCACGCTGGTGCTGTCGGGCCGCTACCTGGGCTTTCTGCCCGACCACTACGCCGAGCCCTTTGTGCGCGCCGGCCGCTTGCGCGCGGTGTCGCCGCAGGTGCTGAACTACGCCTGCCAGTTCAGCGTGGTGCAGCGCCGCTCGCCGGCCCCGTCACGGCTGGCGGCGGCGTTTCATCAGGCGCTGGTGCAGGCGCACGCGGGCTGAGCGGGACGTCAGACCGCCCGCACCGGCCGGACGCTTACGCGGTCAGCCCGTCGAACCGCTGGACCACGCCCTGCCACCAGCCTTCGGTGACCACCTGCTCGGTGTGGCGGCCGGCGCTGAACTCCCCGATGACCTGGCGCCAGAAGGCCTGCGCGGCCCGGTTGGCCGTCATCTGGCCCACCTCCCAGGGGCCGGGATGCGCCGCAAAGACATGGCGCGCCAGTGCACGCCCCACACCGCTGCGGCGGTAGCGCTTCAGGACGAAGAACTGTTCCATCCAGCAGCCCTGGGTGCGCGTGACGATCGCCGGGGCGACCAGCGCACAGCCGGCGAACTGGCCGTCCTGCAGCACCACATGGGCAAAGAAGCGCTGGGCCTGGCGGTGACGCGACAGGTCATAGCCATAGCGCGCCTGCGCATCCAGGTCCTGCGGCCAGATGTCGGACAGCTCGTACTGGTAGAGCTCCAGCAACTGCTGCACGGCGTCGAAGTCGGCTGCTGTGGCCTGTCGGCAGATCAGCGACGCTGTGCTGGCCAACGGGCTCATGGTTCGGCGTCTGGGTGGTCGGGCCAGGCTGGGTGGGCGCCGGCGCGTCAGCGGTTCACCGCACGGTCGATCATCTGCTCACGCAGCGTTCCCTCGGCCGCGGCGCCTGGTGCCGGCCGGGCCGCCGGCACCGAGGCCGGCAGGACTGGGGCCACCACGTTGACCTGGCCTTGCACCGTGGCGCTTGAATAGCCCGGCGGGCAGGCGGCATCGGTGTACAGCACCCGCTCGCCGGCCACGCACTTGCGCAGGCTGCCCGAACCGGTGCCAGCGCCAGGGCGTGTGCCGTCGCTGGTCGGCGCACCCAGCACCGCCGTGGCGGTGCTGCGCATTGCCGGCATCAGCGGCGCCAGCGCGCCCAGGCGCCAGGCGGCCGCCAGGGCCAGAGCCAGCAGGCTCAGCGTGATGATCAGCGTGCGCATGGGGGCCTCAAGCTGCCAGGGGGCGACTGTTCGGGCCGCACGCGGCCTACTCGATCACCACCGCGGTGCCGCTGGCCGACACCATCAGCATGCCATTGCCCTGGCCCAGCACCTCGTAGTCCAGGTCGATGCCGACCACCGCGGTGGCACCCAGCTCGGTGGCGCGCTCCTGCAGCTCGCGCAGCGCGATGTCGCGGGCGCGCTGCAGCTCCTTCTCGTAGGTGGCCGAGCGCCCGCCCACGATGTCGCGAATGCCGGCGAACAGGTCCTTGAACACATTGGCACCGAGGATGGCTTCGCCGGTGACCACGCCGCAGTAGCGGGTGATGCGGTGGCCTTCGACGCTGGGGGTGGTGGTCAGCAGCATGCGGATCCTGGCAAGACAAGGGCGGGCGATACAGGGGCGCACGTGGTCTGGCGGGCCGCCGGATCCAGCGCCCACGTGACGATCACGCTGCCGATGATAGGCCGCAGGGAACGCGCTCAGACCTCGCGCACGTCCTCGCTCGGTCCATTGGTCTTCACCGAGGCGATGCCAGTGGCCCGCGTGGCCTCGGAGGCGTACATCTGGCTGGTGCCCACCACCTGCCCGTTGACCGCCTTCAGGTTGAAGAAGCAGCGGCCATCGCTGGCGGTCTTCAGCTCGTAGCGTTCGTCCAGCGGCGCATTCTTCTGCACCGAGGCGATGCCACCCTGGGCCGAGGCCTTGCTCTCGTACTGCTCGCTGCGCAGGATCACCTGCGCGTTGGCCGCCTTCAGCACAAACGAGAACTGGCCCTTGTCGTTGCGCGACAACTCGTACCAACCTGCCATGACAACTCCTTGATCGGTGGGGTCAGGCCGACGATCCTAGCGAAGCGGCGCCCGCCTGGGTTGCTCGCCCGGCCGGTTCGTGACTTCCAGCCCTGTGGCGTGGGGGCGCGCGCAACGTCCGCCGCGCCTTTGTCCTGGCCCGGGGCCGGCTCGGACGTCAGCAGGCCTTGAACGGCGCCCCACGGCTTCCCGCGCGGGATGCCGACCTGGCGGGAGAAATCGGATAAGCTCATCCGGTGGATGACCCGGCGCGCCAGGACGGCAGACTGGGCGCGCCCCACCGATCCTGCCGCATCGGCGCCGTGGTCCGACGCAGGGATCTCCCCTTGCATGCCGCCGCGCCTGGCGCCCGAAAGAGACCCGATGTCCGTGTTGCGCCCCATCACAGACGAGGAATACGCCGCCTGGCTGGCGCGGGCTGTTCCGGAGTATGCGCAGGAGAAGGTGACCTCGGGTCAGTGGGCGGCCGAAGCGGCGCTGGCGCTGTCCCGCCAGGAATTCGAGGACCTGCTGCCCGAGGGCAGGGACTCGCCGGACAACCACCTCCATACCGTGCTGGCCCCCGACGGTTCCTCGGTCGGCACGCTCTGGTTCGTGGTCAAGGAGCGGGCGGGCCGCCGGATCGCCTATGTGCTGGACATCACCATCGCGCCGGCACATCGGCGGGCAGGCCATGCCATCCGGGCCTTTCAGGCCTTGGAGGACGAGGCGGCTCGCCTCCAGCTGACCGGCGTGGCCCTTCATGTCTTCGGCCACAACCTGGCGGCACAGGGTCTGTACGCGAAGCTGGGCTATGTGGCGACGAACGTTCACATGTTCAAGCCGCTGCCTGGCCCGGGGGGGTGACGCGTCTGGCGCGCCGGCGTCGCCGCGAAGGACGCCCCGCAACAGCGCTGACCCGTCAAGACAGTCTTCCTGCACCGCTGGCAGTGCTCATCATCGACAACGCCTGAAGTGAGACCTCCATGATCAAAGGATCCTGTCATTGCGGCGCCCTGGGCTGGACCTTCAAGGGCATCCCCGAGTCCGCCACCGCCTGCAACTGCACGGTGTGCAGACGCTATGGTGTCCTGTGGGCCTACGACCATGAGGGCGAGGGCATCGCCGTGTCGGGGCCCAGCACGAGCTATGTGCGAGGCCAGGCCATCGAGTTCCATTTCTGTCCTGCCTGCGGGTGCGTGTCGCATTGGCGTGCACGTGTCGCCGACCCGGACGGGCGCCGCCGCATCGCCGTCAACCTGCGCCTGACCGAGCCGGGCCCCATCGCCAGGGTGCCGATCGATCACTTCGACGGACTGGATACCTTCGATGACCTGCCACGGGATGGCCGCTGCGTCGCCGATTATTGGTTCTGAAGGCGCGAAGGCGCCCTGGCGGTCCGATCCCGACGAAGAGGGTTCGAACCGCCTCCCGTGCCCTGAACATCGGAGGATGATCCATGCACAGACGACGCATCATGGGCTCTGCGCTTGGTGGCCTGGCGGCGTTGAGCATGCCCGGCGTCCTGAGGGCTGAGTCCCTGGCCGAGCGATCGGCGAGCACCCGGCGGGTGCCCGAGCACTACTTCCAGGCCTACATCGCGCGCGACTGGGCCTCGCTCGAGCCTTGGCTCGATGCGGGCGGCGTCTTCACCGATCCCACCGCCGAGCCCGTCTTCGGACGGGTCGAGCACCGCGGCAAGCCGGCCGTGATGACGAACTTCCGCGAGGGTTATGCCGCCATCACGAGCATGGCCTTCGCTCCCAGCAGGGTCTTTGTCTCCGGTGCCTTCGCGGTGTTCGAGGGCACCCTCGACTGGACCCTTGAGCTCGGCGGCGGCGCGCAAGCCGTGACGCGACACATGCCGTTTCTCACCATCCTCAGGGTCCAGGCAGGGTGGTCGAGCACACAGACTATGCCGACTATCAGCCGTTCGTTGAAGCGGTACGCCGCGCCAGAAGCCAGGGTTGAGCCGGTTGCGAGCGCGGCCCCGGGACAGTCTGCGTGCATTGCCCAGTGCCATGCCGGGCATCGACGTGAAGCCCTGGGACGATTCCTCGGCTTGCGCGAGACCGGGGCCAAGGAGGAGCAGCCTCCGGGGACCTGAGGCCGTCCCCCGGCGCATCGGCATGGGTCAGCGCCTGTTCACCGGGGGAACGGTCATCCGGAACGGCGAGACCCTCGGGGATTCGCCATCCCAGCACATCCGGGTTCAGCAAGGCCCGTCCTGATGGCGCGACGGAGCCACGGTCCACCGTGTGAGCTGGCCCCGCTGAACGGCACCGGAGGCGGCTGGTCAGCCCGACCCAGCGCTTGGCCGGTCGGCCGGAGTGCTCCATCATCCTGGCCTCCAACCCACTCCACGGGTCACACCATGCATGACGCCGCTGAGCCGGATGATCTCGGCTTTCGCATCCGGTCCCGGAAGAACGGCGACCTCGAGATCCTGCACCGCGGTCGCGTGGCGTCCACGCTGCGGGGTGTCGATGCCGAGGCCTTCCGGGCCGAGGTCGATGCACTGGACCCCGCCGAGGCGCAGCAGTGGATGGCCCGCGTCACCGGCAACTACAAGCGCGGCAATGAGCGGCTGGCCAGCCAGCATCCCAGGAACCGGCGCTGAGCGCCGCTGCGTGCGCTGGGCCGCAGGCCGTGGGTGGTGGCACACTCATCCTGTCGAACCCCGGACAGTCCATGGCCACCTCACGCGCTGCGCCCCGTCGCCCTACCGCCGCCCCATCCAAGCCGAAGCCGATGCTGCGCGACGTGGCCAACCTCGGCCCCAAGTCCGAGGCGGTGCTTCGGCGCGTGGGCATCAGCACCATGGGCCAGCTGCGCGAGTTCGGCTCGGTGGCGGTCTACTGCCGCGCGAAGGCGCTGGAGCCCTCGGTCAGTCTCAACCTGCTGTGGGCGCTGGAGGGTGCCTTGCTGGGGGTGTCGTGGCAGGAGGTGTCCCGGGTCCACCGCACGCGCCTGCTGCTGGCGCTGGATGATGCGCAGCGGGATCCGAGAATGCGCTAGGGTCTGGACAGCGATGGAGGCAGCAGCGTGACGACACACACCACCGACACCGCCCACGGCAACGAGCGCCGCTCGGATGTACGGGCCCGGCTCATCGCGGCCCGGCCTGACCAGGTGTTTGCCGCGATGAGCGACCCGGCGCGGGTGGCGCGCTGGTGGGGTCCGGCGGGCTTCAGCAACACCATCCACACCTACGAGTTCGTGCCGGGTGGCCGCTGGGTGATGACGATGCACGGCCCCGACGGGACGGACTACCCCAATGAAAGCCGCTTCACCCGCCTCGTGGCGGACCAGCTGTTCGAGATCGAGCACCTGGGCGGCCATCACTTCATGCTCACGCTGGAGCTGCAGGCACATGCACAGGGGACCCAGCTGGCCTGGCGCCAGACCTTTGACACCGCCGAGCACTACCGCGCGCTGGCCGAGTTCGTGGCCGCTGCCAACGAGCAGAACCTGGACCGCCTGGCGGCCGAAGTGGCGCGTGGCAGCGGCGCCGCCTGACCCTGCACCGCCTCATCGATGATGAACATCCGCCGCCTGACGCCCCCCGATGCCGCCCTGTTCCAAGCCCTGCGCCTGCGCGGACTGGCCGAGGATGCCTCGGCCTTTGCCTCCTCCTATGAGGAGGAATGCGACCGGCCGATCGAGGCCATCCAGGCCCAGCTGGCGGCCAGGCCCGACGGCCTGCTCTTCGGTGCGTTCGATGGCGATACGCTGCTGGGCGTGGTGGGGCTGCAGCGCGAGGGCATGCGCAAGCTCGCTCACAAGGGGGTGCTGTGGGGCATGTATGTCGCGCCGGAGGGGCGCGGCGCAGGCACCGGGCGGCGCCTGCTGGCGGCGGCGCTGGACCATGCATGGACGCAGTGGCAGCTGGCCCAGGTCAACCTGAGCGCGCTGGCCAGCAACGAGGCCGCGCTGCGGCTGTACCGCAGCATGGGCTTCGAGGTCTTCGGCACCGAGCGGGGCTCGCTGCGCATCGGTGACCGCGTGCATGACGAACACCACCTGGTCTGCCGGGCGCCGGGCGCTGGCGACCAGGCTTGAGGAGACACCCATGGCCGACGCCGCCGACCTCAGCGCCGTGGACCAGGCGCTGCGCCAGATCCTGAAGCGGCACGCCGCCGGGCTGCTTGTCCAGCGCGACGACGATGAGCAGCTCTACCTCGACACCCACCACCTGCAGCCCAACAAGAAGCCCCTGTTCTTCGGCGCGGTGCAGCGCAAGAAGGCCATGGTCGCCTTCCATCTGATGCCGGTGTACCTGCAGCCGGCGCTGCTGGCGCCGATCTCGCCCGCACTGAAGGCCCGGATGCAGGGCAAGTCGTGCTTCAACTTCAAGCGCCTGGAACCCGAGCTGCTGGCCGAGCTGGCCGCACTCACGCAGGCGGGCTTCGACAGCTATGCGGCGCAGGGCTATGTCTGAGGCGGTGCGCGTCCTGCCGCCCTTGCCATGGCACGGCGGGGCGCTGCTCTGCCTGGGCCTGTGGGCCGGTGCCCTGACGGCCCAGGCCGCGCCGCCGAGCTGGACCCTGGTGCGCCGCGAGGCCGGCATGGCCTACCACCTGGACACCTCGGCGCTGCGGATGCAGGGGCCGTACCTCAGCTACTGGATCCTGGTGCGTTTTCGCTACGATCCCCGTTTCGATGGGGCGCTGCCCTACCGCTCGGCCCGGATCCTGCGCTACGCCGACTGCGCCAGCCGCCGGCAGGACACGAAGTCGGTGCTGCAGTACCACACGCCGATGGGGCAGGGCCAGCCGATCTGGGAGCAAAGCTTTGACGACGCCACGCTGCGCCTGGAGCCTGTGGAGCCGGGCAGCCTGAGCGCGCGCTTGCTGGACCGCGCCTGTGCGCTCTGGCGGTGACGCCGGTGGCGCGGTGCAGCCGATGAGCGCTGAGCGCACCGTCGTCATCGGCACCAGCGGCGCGGGCAAGTCGACCTTTGCGGCCCAGTTGGCCGCGCGGCGCGGCGTGCCCCATGTCGAACTGGACAGCCTGCATTGGGAGCCTGGGTGGACGCCCGCCGCGCCGGCGGTGTTTCGTGAGCGTGTGGCCGAGGTGGCCAGCGCCCAGGCCTGGGTGATCGATGGCAACTACAGCGCGGTTCGGCCAGTGCTGTGGCCGCGTGCCACCCAGGTGATCTGGCTGAACTACAGCCGGCCGGTGGTCTTCAGCCGCATCATCCGTCGCACCGTAGGCCGGGTGATCAGTGGCGAGCCGCTGTGGGGTGGCAACCGGGAGACGATGGCCAAGGCCTTCTTCTCGCGGCAGAGCATCCTGTGGTGGTCGTTCAGCACCTTTGCCCACAACCGCGTCAGGTTCGATCAACTGCGTTGCTCGGGGGAATACGCGCACCTGGCCTGGCTGGAAGTGTGCACACCGGCCGAGGCGGCGCAGCTGCTGCGCGTGCGGCCGGTGGACGGCCAGCCGATCAGCAGCACACTGGATCACCTGCCTGACGACGTCCCTGACCACCATGCTTGAGCCCGACCAATGCATCCCCGTGCTGCCCAGCCGCGACCTGCGGCGCACCGTGGCGTTCTACACGCGCCTGGGCTTTGAGGGCGAGCTGCTGGCGGCGGACAGCTACGCCATCCTCACCCGCGGTGCGCTGGAGCTGCACTTCTTTCCGCACCCGGACCTGGACCCTGCCGACTGCTATGCCGGCTGCTACCTGCGGGTGGCGGATGTCGACGGGCTGCATGCCATTCGAGACCGCGGTGGGCGTCGAGGCGGCGCTGTGGTCGGAACTGGTCCACGCCGACGCAACCGCGGACGACCGCCTGTGGCCGCGGCTGGCGGCGGTGGCCGAGGTGGGCTGGAGTCCG
>JAFLDI010000096.1 GCA_017302485.1 Burkholderiales bacterium
GGTGCGGCGCCGCCTGCGCCCCCTTCCCCGGGAGCCCTGGCGCGGCTGGGCCTGTTGCTGACGCGCGCGCTGGGCCGGGCCCGTGTCACGCTGGCCTTCGTCGGCGAAACCCTGATCGCCCTGGGCCGACTGCTGCGAGGCCGCACCGCCATGCGCGGGCAGGACCTGCTGCACCAGTTGTGGTCCACCGGGCCGGCCAGCCTGCCGATCGTCTCGCTGGTCAGTGCCCTGGTGGGCCTGATCATCGCCTACCTGGGCGCGGCACAGTTGCAGCGCTTCGGCGCGCAGATCTACATGGCCGATCTGGTCACCATCGGCGAGGTCCGCGAGGTGGCCGCGCTGATGACCGCCGTGATCCTGGCCGGCCGCGTCGGTGCCGCCTTCGCGGCGCAGTTGGGCAGCATGCAGGCCAACGAAGAGATCGACGCGCTGCGCACGCTGGGCCTGGACCCGGTCGAGCACCTGGTGCTGCCGCGCACCATTGCCCTCACGCTGATGGCCCCGCTGCTGACCGTCTATGCCGCGCTGGTGGCCATGATCGCCGGCATGTTCGTCGCCGTGGGCATCTTCCGCGTCGAGCCGCTGGAGTACCTGGTGCGCAGCTTCAACTCGCTGACGCTGGCGCATGTCTCGATCGGCCTGCTCAAGGCCACGGTCTATGGCCTGCTGGTGGCCTTGGCCGGTTGCCGCCAGGGCCTGAACGCCGGCCGCAGCGCGCAGGCGGTGGGCGACGCCACCACCGCCGCGGTCGTTCAGGCCATCGTCTGGATCGTGGTGGCGGCCTCGGCGCTGACGATCAGCTTTCAGCGTCTGGGTTGGTGATGGTCAAGCCGCTGGTGGTCGTCGAGGACCTGACCCTGGCCTGGGACGCGCGGGTGATCCAGCGCGGCCTGAACTTCGAGGTGCGGCCCGGCGAGGTGCTGGTGCTGATGGGCGGCAGCGGCTGCGGCAAGAGCACGCTGCTGCGCCACCTGATCGGTCTGCAGTGGCCGGCGCAGGGGTGCATACGCTACGGCGACGTCGATCTGGCCAGCGCCGACGAGGCGCAGCGCGACCAGCTGCGGCAGCACTTCGGGGTGATGTTCCAGGCCGGCGCGCTGTGGAGTTCGATGAGCGTGGGCGAAAACGTCATGCTGCCGCTGCAGGAGCTGACCGGATGGCCGCAGGCGCAGATCGAGACCCTGGCCCGCTTCAAGCTGGCGCTGGTGGGCTTGGAGGGCGCCTTCGACGCCTCGCCGGCCGAGCTCTCCGGCGGCATGAAGAAGCGTGCCGCGATCGCCCGCGCCATGGCACTGGACCCGCCGCTGCTCTACCTGGACGAACCCAGCGCCGGTCTGGATCCGATCACCTCGGCCCGGCTCGACGACCTGATCCTGCACCTGCGTGATCATCTGGGCACCACCATCGTGATGGTGACCCACGAGCTCGACAGCATTTTCGCGGTCGCCGACCGCGCCCTCTTCCTTGATGCCCAGGAGAAGACCATGACCGCGCTGGACGCGCCCCTGAACCTGCTGCATGACGGACCTGAGCCAGTGCGGCGCTTCCTGCAGGGACGGGCCCGGTCATGATCCGCCGTCACGGCAATCCGGCCCTGCTGGGACTGTTCGTCGTCGGCGCGCTGGTGCTGCTGTTCGCCACCGTGTTCACGGTGGCCGGTGGCAAGCTGTTCGCCAGCAAGCAGCGGGTGGTCATGCACTTCGGCGGCAGCATCTACGGCCTGCAGGAGGGTGCACCCGTGGTCTTCCGGGGCGTGCGGCTGGGCAGCGTCCACTCGGTGGGCGTCAAGTGGGATGCGGCGGGCAGCCACGTCAGCATCCCGGTGGTGGCTGAACTGGACGCCGAGGCCCTGCGCAATGTCGGCGGCAGCCAGGCCGATGCGGATCTGCGCGCCACGGTCCAGACCCTGGTCGGCAATGGGCTGCGCGCACAGCTGGCCATGCAGAGTGTGCTGACCGGCCAGCTCTACATCGACCTTGACTTCCGCCCCGACAGGCCTTCGTTCAGCCAGGGCAGCGTGTCCCGCCACCCGGAGATTCCGACGGTCGCCACCGTCTTCCAGGAGTTGCGCAACCAGATCGACCAGATCGACCTGAAGCGCCTGATTGAGGACATCGGCGCCATCGCCAGCACCACCCGATCCATGGTCAGCGCGCCCGAGCTGTCACGCGCCTTGCAGGACCTGGACGACATCACGCGCCATATGGCCCGGCTGAGTCAACGGCTGGATCAGCGCAGCGGACCGCTGCTCGACCGTGCCGATGCGGCCCTGGACGCTGCTCGCAAGACCACCGAGGATCTGCGCCTGGCCGCCGCCGCCGTGAGCGAGTCGGCCCGTCGGGTGGGCACCACCTTCCACCCCGAGGGCTCGCTGAGCGGCAAGCTGCGCAGCGCCGCCGACGAGATGGCCCGCACCGGCGCGGTCCTGCGCGAGTCGGTGGGCAACGACGCCCCACTCAACCGCGATCTTCAGCGCGCCCTCAGCGACCTTGCCAGTGCCGCTCGCTCGCTGCGCGAGCTGGCCGACACCCTGAATCAGCAGCCCGAGTCGGTGCTGCGCGGACGCCAATGAGAAAGCCCACGGCCATGCACCTCACCCGCCTTGTTCCCGCCCTGCTGGCTGGCCTGCTGGCCGCGTGCAGCAGCTCGCCGTCGATCACCTTCTACCAGTTGCGCGCCGAGCCGCCGGGCCCACCCGTCGAGGTGCGCCGCGGCAGCCCGGTCTGGCAGATCCTGAGCGTGCAACTGCCGGCCTACCTCGATCGCGAGTCAGTGCTGCGACCCACGGGCCGAACCGCCTTGACCGCGCTGCCATCGGCACGCTGGGCCGAGCCGCTGCGCGACGCCGTGCCACGGCTGCTGCTGTCCGATCTGGCGCGCCTGCGCGGCGGCGCCAGCGTGTATGCCGTTGCCATGCCCCCCGGCATCGCCGCGGCGCGCCAGCTGAAGGTCGAGATCCAGCGCCTGGACGCCGAGCCTGACAGTCCGTCGGTGGTGCTGACGGCCCGCTGGTGGCTCCAGGACCCGCAGGGACGCGAGGCTCCGGCGGTGCGTGAGCTCAGCCTGCAGGTGGACAGCGCCAGTGCCTCGGCAGACGATCTGGTGGCCGCCCACCGCGAGCTGCTGTGGCGGCTGGCGCAGGCGATCGCCGAGGTCTGACGACGCCCTGGCCGACAGGCGTGGTGTGCTGCGGACACGGCTGGCCTGCTTCGTGACCTGCTCACGGTGTGGGCCTGGCGACTGAATTCGGCGCGAGAGCTGCCGATATGCTGGCCTGAAGCCTTCCCGGCCATGCCATGCTCACCGGACTGTTCACCCGCCTCATCCACCGTTTTGCCGCGCCGGCTCCAGCCGAGGAGCCGGACGACGCGCTGAACCGCCTGCTGGACCTGCTGGCCGCTCAGGCAGCGCATGACCACTGGAAAATCCGCTTCGAGGGTCAGCTCAGCGGTCTGGCCGATGCCGGCATGCAGCCCGAAGACATCTGCTTCGATGACCGTTGCGTGCTGGGCCGCTGGCTGCAGGGCGACGGCAAGGTCTCGGTGGGTCACCTGCCGGCCTTTCGGCAACTGGTGGACTGCCACCGCAGCTTTCACCATGCCGCGTCCAACCTGCTGAGCCTGCAGCGCAGTGGCCGGATGCACGAGATGCACCGTCTGCACAGTGGTGCCTACAGCACCAGTGCCAGCGCCATCTCGCGCTCCTTCATGGCCCTGCGGAGGCAGCTCGACCTGCCGCAGGACCCGGCACCCCGGCCCGGCTGAGCCGATCAACCGAGCGGTACCGCGGCCACGCGCGGCACTCAGCCGCCCAGCGAGGCCAGCGCCGCGTTGAAGGTGGCGCTGGGGCACATCACAGCGCTCAGCTTGGCGGTATCGGGCATGTAGTAGCCCCCGATATCGGCCGGCTTGCCCTGCACCTCGGCCAGTTCGGCCACGATCTTCGCCTCGTTGTCGGCCAGGGTCTTGGCCAGCGGTGCGAACTTGGCGGCCAGCGCGGCGTCCTCGGTCTGCGCGGCCAGCTCCTGGGCCCAGTACAGGGCCAGGTAGAACTGGCTGCCACGGTTGTCCAGCTCGCCGGTCTTGGGGCTGGGCGACTTGCGGTTGTCCAGCAGCTTGCCGGTGGCCGCGTCCAGCGTCTTGGCCAGCAGCTTGGCCTGCGGATTGCCGTTCTTCAGGCCCAGGTCCTCCAGGCTCACCGCCAGCGCCAGGAACTCGCCCAGGCTGTCCCAGCGCAGGTGGTTCTCCTCGACCAGCTGCTGCACATGCTTGGGCGCCGAACCGCCGGCACCGGTCTCGTACATGCCGCCACCGGCCATCAGCGGCACGATGGAGAGCATCTTGGCCGAGGTGCCCAGCTCCATGATCGGGAACAGGTCGGTCAGGTAGTCGCGCAGGATGTTGCCGGTGGCGCTGATCGTGTCCATGCCGCGGATCACGCGCTCGAGCGTGTAGCGCATCGCCCGCACCTGGCTCATGATCTGGATGTCCAGGCCGTTGGTGTCGTGCTCGTGCAGGTACATCTTGACCTTGCGGATCAGCTGCGCCTCGTGCGGGCGGTAGCTGTCGAGCCAGAAGACCACCGGCATGCCCGAGTTGCGGGCGCGGTTGACGGCCAGCTTGACCCAGTCACGGATGGCGGCGTCCTTGACCTGGCACATGCGCCAGATGTCGCCCTCCTCCACGTCCTGGCTCAGCAGCACCTCGCCGGTCTCCAGGTCGGTGATGTTGGCCACGCCGTCCTCGGGGATCTCGAAGGTCTTGTCGTGCGAGCCGTATTCCTCGGCCTGCTGGGCCATCAGGCCGACGTTGGGCACGGTGCCCATGGTCTTCGGGTCGAAGGCGCCATGCCACTTGCAGAAGTTGATCATCTCCTGGTAGATGCGGGCGAAGGTCGACTCGGGCATCACGGCCTTGACGTCCTTCAGGCGGCCGTCGGCGCCGTACATCTTGCCGCCGGCACGGATCATCGCCGGCATCGAGGCATCGACGATCACGTCGTTGGGCGAGTGGAAGTTGGTGATGCCCTTGGCCGAATCCACCATCGCCAGCTCGGGGCGGTGCTCGTGGCAGGCGTGCAGGTCGCGCTTGATCTCGTCGCGCTGCGAGGCCGGCAGCTTCTCGATCTTGGTGTACAGATCGACCATGCCATTGTTGACGTTGACGCCCAGTTCCTTGAAGGTCGCGGCGTGCTTGGCGAAGGCCTCGCGGTAGAAGATCTTCACGCAGTGGCCGAAGACGATCGGGTGCGAGACCTTCATCATCGTCGCCTTGACGTGCAGCGAGAACATCACGCCGGTCTTGCGGGCGTCCTCGATCTCCTTCTCGTAGAAGGCCAGCAGCGCCTTCTTGCTCATGAACATCGAGTCGATCACTTCGCGATCAAGCAGCGAGACCTTGGGCTTGAGCACGATGGTCTTGCCGCTCTTGGTGATCAGCTCCATCTTCACGTCGCGCGCGCGGTCCAGGGTCATCGACTTCTCACCATGGTAGAAGTCGCCGGCGTGCATGTGCGAGACGTGGGTGCGCGAGGCCTGGCTCCACTCGGCCATGCTGTGCGGGTTCTTGCGCGCGTACTCCTTGACGGCGCGCGGCGCGCGGCGGTCGGAGTTGCCTTCACGCAGGACCGGGTTGACGGCCGAGCCGGTGCACTTGGAGTAGCGCGCCTTGATCGACTTCTCCTCCTCGGTGCTCGGGTTCTCGGGGTAGTCGGGGATGTTGTAGCCCTTGGACTGCAGCTCCTTGATCGCCAGCTTGAGCTGGCCCACCGAGGCGCTGATGTTGGGCAGCTTGATGATGTTGGCCTCCGGGCGCAGCGTCAGCTTGCCCAGTTCGGCCAGGTTGTCGGTCACCCGTTGCTCCTCGGTCAGGAGCTCAGGGAACTGCGCCAGGATGCGGCAGGCCACTGAGATGTCGCTGGTGGCCACGTTGATGCCGGCGGGCGCGGTGAAGGTGCGGATGATCGGCAGGAAGGACCCGGTCGCCAGCAGCGGCGCCTCGTCGGTCAGCGTGTAGATGATGGTGGACTTCGGGTCGCTCATCGCTTATCTCCTGGATCGGTGTTGGTGGATTCAATGGCCGCGAGGGGGCATCGCGGACAACCGGGAACGATGCGGCATTTTGCTTTCGAGGGTCTGACCCTGGCACCGCTTTTTGCAGTGAATTACCGCAATGTGAAATTTCAGCGGGAAATTTTCGTCGCCACCGGTCGCCGAACGCCCATGAAAAAGGCCGCCCAGGGGGCGGCCTGCCGGGTGCCGTCGGGCGCCGGGCTCAGCGTGCCACGAGGTCCTTGACCTGCTGCAGCGCGGCCGGGTCTTCCATCGTGGTCAGGTCGCCGGGGTCGCGGCCTTCGCAGACGGCCTGGATGGCACGGCGCAGCAGCTTGCCCGAGCGGGTCTTGGGCAGCACGCTGACGAAGCGCACGCGGGCCGGACGGGCCACGGCGCCGAGTTGCTCGTCCACCACCTTCATGATCGCGCCTTCGAGCTTCAGCGCATCGGCATCGCTGGCCGCCTGGCTGGGGTCCTTCAGCACGGCGAAGGCCACGGCCACCTGGCCCTTGAGCTGGTCGGCCACGCCCACCACCGCCACCTCGGCCACGTTCGGGTGGCTGGAGATGCTCTCCTCGATCTCGCGGGTGCCCAGGCGGTGGCCGGCCACATTGATCACGTCGTCGGTGCGGCCCAGGATGAAGAAGTAGCCGTCCTCGTCCTTGATGCCCCAGTCGAAGGTGCTGTACATGACCTTGTTGTGGATGCTGGACCAGTAAGTCTTGACATAGCGCTCGTCGTCGCCCCACACGGTCTGCAGGCAGCCCGGGGGCAGCGGACCCTCCACCGCGATCACGCCCTTCTTGCCCGGCTCGGTGATTTCTTCGGCAGTGGTCTCGTCGATCAGCTTGACGTCGTAGCCGTACACCGCCTTGCCCGGCGAGCCGAACTTGGTGGGGGCCTGCTCGACGCCGTTGCAGATCGCCATGATCGGCCAGCCGGTCTCGGTCTGCCAGTAGTTGTCGATGATCGGCTTGTTGATCGCGCCGGCGATCCAGGTGGCGGTGGGCTCGTCCAGCGGCTCGCCGGCCAGGAACAGCGCCTTCAGGCTGGACAGGTCGTACTTGGTCAGGAAGGCCGGGTCCTGCTTCTTCAGCACGCGCGCGGCGGTGGGCGCCGAGAACATCACCGAGACCTTGTACTTCTCGACCAGGCTCCACCAGATGCCGGCATCGGGGCGGATCGGCAGGCCCTCGTACATGATCGTGGCCATGCCGTTGATCAGCGGGCCGTAGATGATGTAGCTGTGGCCCACCACCCAGCCGATGTCGGAGGTGGAGAAGTAGGTCTCACCGGGATTGCCCATGTAGATGTGCTTCATGGACGCAGCCAGCGCCACCGCGTAGCCGCCGGTGTCGCGCTGCACGCCCTTGGGCTTGCCGGTCGTGCCGCTGGTGTAGAGGATGTAGCTGGGGTGGGTGGAGTCCACCCACTCGCACGGCACCTGGGCGTCCATGTTGGCGGCGCGCAGCGTGGCGTAGTCCTCGTCACGGCCGGCGACCTTCGCGAACTCGGCCAGACCGCGGTTGACCATCAGCACCTTGGCCGGCTTGTGCGCGGCCAGGTGGATCGCCTCGTCCAGCAGGTGCTTGTAGGGCACCGACTTGCCGCCGCGCATGCCGGCATCGGCGCTGATGATGGCCACCGGCTTGGCGTCATCGATGCGGCTGGCCAGCGAGTGGCTGGCGAAGCCGCCGAAGACCACTGAGTGGATCGCGCCAATGCGCACGCAGGCCAGCATCGCGAAACAGGCCTCGGCGATCATCGGCATGTAGATCAGCACGCGATCGCCCTTGGCCACACCCAGGCCCTTGAGGATGGCCGCCATGCGGTTGACCTCGGTGTGCAGTTCGCGGAAGGAGTAGGCCTTCTCGGTGTTGGTCTCGGTGGAGACGAAGATCAGCGCGTTCTGGTCCGGACGCGTCGCCAGGTGGCGGTCGACGGCGTTGTGGCACAGGTTGGTCTGGCCGCCGGCGAACCACTTGGCAAACGGCGGGTTGCTGTAGTCGCAGACCTGCTCGAAGGGCGTGTGCCAGTCGACCAGCGCGGCCTGTTCGCGCCAGAAGCCGTCGCGGTCGGTGATGGAGCGGCGGTGGAACTCTGCATAGCTCGTCATGGATGTCTCCTCGGTGCCTCGTTCAGGGTCTGGCGTCGGCGCCAGGCATCAACTGGGAATTGCAGCGCCACTGCCTGACGCTGCACTGTCAAATCGGGTGCATTTCAGCCCAGCGCAGCGACCACTTCAGCAGGCGCTTGCACCAGCTCAATCAGCACGCCCTCACCACCCACCGGAAACTCGTCGTTGCCCTTGGGGTGGATGAAGCAGATGTCGAAGCCGGCGGCGCCCTTGCGGATGCCGCCCGGTGCGAAGCGCACGCCCTTGGCCATCATCCACTCGACCGCCCTGGGCAGGTCGTCCACCCATAGGCCCACATGGTTCAGCGGCGTGGTGTGCACCGCGGGCTTCTTCTCGGGGTCCAGCGGCTGCATCAGGTCGACCTCGACCGCGGTGGGGCCGCTGCCCAGCGCGCAGATGTCCTCGTCGACGTTCTCACGCTCGGACACGAAGCTGCTCTTGACCTGCAGGCCCAGCATGTCGACCCACAGGCTCTTGAGCTTGTCCTTGCTGGGGCCACCGATGGCGATCTGCTGGATGCCGAGGATCTTGAAGGGCTTGGTGCTCATGGGGCAGTGTCCAGGGAAGCGTTTGACAGGTCGGCGCTGACCGGCAGGTCCAGGCGCGCCAGAAGGCGGCGGTCCTGCTGGGCATCGGGGTTGCCGGTGACCAGCAGCTTGTCGCCGTAGAAGATGGAATTGGCGCCGGCCATGAAGCACAGCGCCTGCACACCCTCGTCGAGCGTGCGCCGGCCGGCCGACAGGCGAACGCGCGACGCAGGCATGGTGATGCGCGCGGCGGCGATGACACGCACCACCTCGAAGGGATCGACCGGCTCGGCATCGGCCAGCGGCGTGCCCTCGATGCGCACCAGTTGGTTCACTGGCACCGAGTCGGGCGCCGGGTCCAGGTTGGCCAGCTCGGCGACCAGGCCGGCACGCTGCAGCCGGGTCTCGCCCATGCCGACGATGCCGCCGCAGCAGACCTTGATGCCGGCCTCGCGCACATGCTCCAGCGTGCGCAGCCGGTCTTCATAGAGCCGGGTGTGGATGATGTCGCCGTAGAAGTCGGGCGCGCTGTCGAGGTTGTGGTTGTAGTAGTCCAGGCCGGCATCGCGCAGCATCAGCGCCTGGTGCGGCTCGAGCATGCCCAGCGTGGCGCAGGTCTGCAGGCCCAGGTCCTTGACGCCCTGGACCAGCTCGGCCACCTTCTCCACATCACGGTCCTTGGGCGCGCGCCAGGCCGCACCCATGCAGAAGCGCGAGGCGCCCGCCAGCTTGGCCGCGCGCCCGCGCCATTTTCGAGTTTTGTAACGTTCTTGCAGCTCGTTGGTATTTCTGTGATTTTTTCTGTGCTTTCTTGGCAAGAAATGCTTCCCTCATCATAAACGCTCAGTAGGATGGTATTGCGCCGTGGAATAGTGCGTGAGAGGCTTCGAGGAGCCAGAAAACAGTGAGTGAATTGTCCCACATTTTTTCCGATTTCTCTCTCTTCACCTTTTTTGCATTTTCCTGGCTTCCTTCCCGAATTTCGCGCTCTTGAGCATTCCTATCACATTTCTA
>JAFLDI010000097.1 GCA_017302485.1 Burkholderiales bacterium
TCATCGCCGGCCTGAAGAAGGCCCAGATCGACCTGGACCGCAAGGTGCTGTCGGACATGGCGATCCACGATCCGGCCGCGTTTGCTGCCATCGTCGACAAGGTGAAGGCCCAGCTCGCTTGATCCTCCGGAGGCTGCCTCGGCACATGCGTGCCGGCCGCAGCCCTCAGGACCTCGAAGGCCTCACCTGGCGGTGTGGCCTTTTTTCTTTCCTTTCCTGCTTGCCATGAACGATCTCGAACCCCTGGTGCGGGCCGCGCGCGATGACTTTGCTGCCGCCGCCACGCCGGCCGAGCTGGAGAATGCCAAGGCCCGCTTTCTGGGCAAGGCCGGACGTGTCACCGACCTGCTCAAGGGCATGGCCACGCTCAGCCACGAAGAGAAGAAGACCCGCGGCGCAGAGATCAACCAGACCAAGCAGGCGATCGAGTCGCTGCTCGCCGAGCGGCGCGCCGCGCTGGCCGAGGCCGAGCTGCAGGCCCAGCTGCGCGCCGAGGCACTGGACGTCACGCTGCCGGGCCGACAGCCCCGCGGCCTGGGTGGCCTGCACCCCGTGTCGCGGAGCATGGAGCGCATCGAGGCGATCTTCGGCTCGATGGGCTTCGATGTGGCCGATGGCCCCGAGATCGAGGAAGACTGGTTCAATTTCACCGCGCTGAACACGCCGGCCGACCACCCGGCGCGCTCGATGCACGACACCTTCTATGTCGACACGGTGGCGCCCGACGGTTCCGGCCACCTGCTGCGCACGCACACCAGCCCGATGCAGGTGCGCTATGCGGTGCAGCATGTCAAGCGCCACCAGGCGCTGCTCGACGCTGGCCAGTCCATGCCCGAGATCCGTGTCATCGCCCCGGGCCGTACCTACCGCGTCGACAGCGATGCCACGCACTCCCCGATGTTCCACCAGTGCGAAGGCCTGTGGATCGGTGAGAACGTGTCCTTCAAGGACCTGAAGGCGGTGTTCGCCGACTTCTTCCGCACCTTCTTCGAGACCGACGACCTGCAGATCCGCTTCCGGCCGTCGTTCTTCCCGTTCACCGAGCCCTCGGCCGAGGTGGACATCGCCTTCGCCTCCGGCCCGCTCAAGGGTCGCTGGCTGGAAGTGGCGGGTTCGGGTCAGGTGCATCCGAACGTGGTGCGCAACTTCGGCCTGGACCCCGAGCGCTATATCGGCTTCGCCTTCGGCATGGGGCCGGACCGACTGACGATGCTGCGCTACGGTGTCAACGACCTGCGTCTGTTCTACGACGGCGACCTGCGCTTCCTGGCCCAGTTCCGGTGACCCGCCGCCCAGTCCGCCGACCGAAGAACACCCCCTGGATCTGAAGCATGCAATTCCCTGAGTCCTGGTTGCGCGAGTTCTGCAACCCTGCCATCACCACCGCCGAACTGGCCGATCTGCTGACCATGGCTGGTCTGGAGGTCGAAGAGATGCGCCCGGTGGCGCCGGCCTTCTCGCGGATCGTCGTCGCCGAGATCGTCGAGGCCGAGCAACACCCCAATGCCGACCGCCTGCGCGTCTGCCGCGTCGATGCCGGCCCGCACAGCAAGGACGGCCCGCTGCAGATCGTCTGCGGCGCGCCCAATGCCCGCGCGGGCATTCGCGTGCCGCTGGCGCTGGTGGGGGCCGAGTTGCCGCCGGCGGAGGAGGGCGGGGCGCCCTTCGCGATCAAGGTGGGCAAGCTGCGGGGTGTCGAGAGCTTCGGCATGCTGTGCTCGGCGCGAGAACTCAAGCTGAGCGAGGACCATGGCGGCCTGCTGGAGCTGCCGGCCGACGCGCCGCTGGGCCAGGACATCCGCCAGTTCCTGAACCTCGACGACACGCTGTTCACCCTCAAGCTCACGCCCAACCTGGCGCACTGCCTGAGTGTCTACGGCATTGCCCGCGAGGTCAGCGCGCTGACGGGCGCGCCGCTCGTGACACCGGAGATCGCACCGGTGGCCCCGGCCATCGACGCCACGCTACCGGTGGCGGTGCAGGCCAGCGACCTCTGCGGCCGTTTCAGCGGCCGCGTCGTGCGTGGCGTGAATCCCAAGGCGGCCACACCGGCCTGGATGGTCGAACGTCTGGCGCGCTGCGGCCAGCGCTCGGTGAGCCCGCTGGTGGACATCTCGAACTACGTCATGTTCGAGTACGGCCGTCCGTCGCACATCTTCGACCTGGACAAGATCCACGGTGGCCTGCAGGTGCGCTGGGCGCGCGCCGGTGAGTCGCTCAAGCTGCTCAACGGCAGCACCGTCGAACTCGACGCCCAGGTGGGCATCATCGCCGACGACCAGGCCGTCGAGTCGCTGGCCGGCATCATGGGCGGTGACGCCACGGCGGTGTCCGATGCCACCGCCAACATCTACATCGAGGCGGCGTTCTGGTGGCCCTCGGCCGTGGCTGGTCGCTCCCGCCGCTACAACTTCGCCACCGACGCCGGCCACCGTTTCGAGCGCGGGGTGGACCCCCAGGGCACGGTGGAACACATCGAGCGCATCACCGCACTGGTGCAGCAGGTCTGCGGTGGGCAGGCCGGCCCGGTCACCGACGTGCAGCCGTCGATGCCGCAGCGCGCCCCGGTGCGTCTGCGCGTGGCGCGTGCCGCCAAGGTGATCGGCATGCCGGTCACCCAGGCGCAATGTGCCGGCGTCATGCAACGCCTGGGCCTGCCCTTTTCCGAGACCGACGGCGAACTGACCGTCAGGCCTCCCAGTTGGCGCTTTGACCTGACGATCGAAGAGGACCTGATCGAGGAGGTGGCGCGGGTGCTGGGCTACAACAGCCTGCCAGACACGCCGCCAAAGGCACCGGTGACGGCGCGCGTGCGCGTCGAGGCCCGCCGAGGTGCGCATGCCGTGCGCCATGCACTGGCGGCGCTGGACTACCAGGAGACGATCAACTTCAGCTTCGTCGAGGCGCGCTGGGAGCATGAGCTGGCCGGCAACGCCGACCCGATCAAGGTGCTCAATCCGATTGCCGCACCCTTGTCGGTCATGCGGTCCAGCCTGCTGGGCAGCCTGGTCAGCGTGCTGAAGTACAACCTGGCACGCAAGGCGCCGCGCGTGCGCGTGTTCGAGCTGGGACGGGTGTTCCGCCGGGACAACGCCGTCGCCTCCACCGACGCCAGCGTGGCAGGGGTGTCTCAGCCGATGCGGGTGGCGGGCCTGGTCTGGGGCCCCGCGGCGGCGTTGCAATGGGGTGTGCCCGAGCGTGCGGTCGATGTCTACGATCTCAAGGCGGATGTCGAGCGCCTGCTCGCTCCGCGCACCGCGAGCTTCGTCGCCGCCGAGCATCCCGCCCTGCATCCGGGCCGTTGCGCCGCCGTGCAGGTCGATGGCGTGACCATCGGTCATCTGGGCGAGTTGCACCCGCAGTGGCGCCAGCTCTACGAGCTGCCCTCCGCACCCATGCTGTTCGAGCTGGATCTGGCTGCGGTGCAGCAGCGCACGGTGCCGCAGGCGCAGCCGGTGCCGCGCCAGCAGTCGGCGTGGCGCGATCTGGCGCTGGTGGTGTCCGATCAAGTGGGACACGACGCCCTGGTGGCGACGCTGTCAGATGACCCGTTGGTGCGCCAGGTCACGCTGTTCGACATCTACCGCCCGAAGGCGCCCAGCGCCGACATCGCCGCAGGCGAACGCAGCCTCGCGCTGCGGCTGGAGCTGCTGGATGACGAGGTCACCCTGACCGACGAGCGCATCGAAGCGGCCATCCAAGCTGCCGTCGACCGAGCGCAGGCCGCCTTCGGCGCCCGCCTGCGCGGCTGAGCCCCTGAATGACACCTGGTGCGAGACACGCCATGAACGAAGAACAGTCGATCGACGACACGCCCGCCGCCGGTGCCTCGCCGTTGGTCATCCTGCCCAGCCTGGAGACGCCCACGCTGACCAAGGCCGAGCTCAGTGAACTGCTGTTCGAACGCCTGGGCCTGAACAAACGCGAGTCCAAGGATATGGTCGAGGCCTTCTTTGACATCGTCAACGAGGCGCTGGTGTCGGGGGATGACGTCAAGCTTTCCGGCTTCGGCAATTTCACCATCCGACGCAAGGCGCCCAGGCCGGGGCGCAATCCGCGCACCGGGGAGGCGATTCCTATTGCTGCACGCAATGTGGTCACATTCCACGCCAGCCAGAAGTTGAAAGCACTGGTCCAGGGCGACGTGTCGCCGGACGAAGACTTCGAGTAAAGTCTGAGGTCCTCTGGGCCAGGGCCTTGATTTGTCATGGATGAACGGGAACATCGCCTGCCGGATATTCCGGCCAAGCGCTACTTCACCATTGGTGAGGTCAGCGAGCTGTGCGGTGTCAAACCCTATGTCCTGCGCTACTGGGAACAGGAGTTCACCCAGCTCAAGCCGGTCAAGCGTCGCGGCAATCGCCGTTACTACCAGCACCACGAAGTGCTGCTGATCCGCCGGATCCGCGACCTGCTCTACGACCAGGGTTTCACGATCAGCGGCGCGCGCAACCGCCTCAGCGATGCGGCGGCCTTGGCGTCGAGCAGCGGCGTCAGCGAGCCGGCGCTGCAGGAAGCCGAGCCGGTGTCGGCCACTCCTGGTCTGGAAGTCACCGAGCTCAGCCTGGCCGACCTGCCGGTGCATTGGAGCGCGCGACATGTTCGCCATGAGCTGATGGCGATTCGCGACTTGCTTGAAGACTGAAAAGGCCTGATTTCAGGCTATACTACGAGCTTCGTCGGGGTGTAGCGCAGCCTGGTAGCGCACTTGCATGGGGTGCAAGGGGTCGCGAGTTCGAATCCCGCCACCCCGACCATTGAACGGCAAGGCCCGGTACCGCAAGGTGCCGGGCCTTTTGCTTGGGTCATCGCGGCACGCGCCACCGTGATGGTGCTGCCCGCTCAGGGGGTGGGCGACTCATCAGGCTCCTGGCTCAGCTGCACCAGACCCTCGGGCAGTTGCTTGGTCGGCTTGACGCCCAGCTCGCGCAGCATCTCGGCCTGGCGGATCACGTTGCCGCGACCTGCGTGCAACTTGGCTTGCGCACCGTCGAAGGCATCGCGGGCCTGCTTCAGGCGTTCGCCCACTCTCTCCAGATCACCCACGAAGCCACACAGCTTGTCGTAGAGCTCGGCGCCACGGCGCGCGATCTCCTGCGCGTTGCGGCTTTGCGCCTCCTGGCGCCACAAGTGGGCCACGGTACGCACGACAAACAGCAGCGTCGACGGGCTGACCAGCAACACATTGCGTTGCCAGGCGTCCATGAACAGCTCGTTGTCACTGGTCACGGCCAGCATGAAGGCCGGCTCCACCGGCACGAAGGCCAGCACGAAGTCCAGCGACTGCAGGCCGTACAGCTGCTGATAGCGTTTCTCGGACAGCTCGCGGATGTGCTTGCGCACCGACTCCAGGTGCATCCGCTGTGCCGCGGCACGGGCATCGTCGTCGGCTGCATTGACGAAACGCTCGTAGGCCAGCAGGGAGACCTTGGCATCGATCACCAGGCTGCGCCCCTCGGGCAGCTCGATCACCACATCCGGCTGGGCACGGCTGCCGTCATCGCGGGTCTGGCTGTCCTGCACCTTGTACTCGTGGCCCTTGCGCAGGCCGGAGGCTTCCAGCACCCGTTCAAGCACCAGCTCACCCCAGTTGCCCTGGGTCTTGGTCTGGCCCTTGAGGGCCCGGGTCAGGTCCTTGGCGTCCTGGCTGAGGCTCTGGTTGAGCGCCGCCAACTGGCGCACCTGCTCGGCCAGCGCACTGCGGTCCTTGCCTTCCTGGACGTAGACCTCCTCGACCTTGCCCTTGAACTCGCCCAGTTGCTGGCGCAATGGGTCGAGCAGTTGCGACAGACTGGCCTGGTTCTGCTCGGCAAAGCGGCGCGACTTGTCCTCAAGGATCTCGTTGGCCAGCGCCTTGAACTGGAGGGACAGGGCGTCGCGGGCGCCCTGCAGCTCCTGCAGCCGCTGCTCAGCGCTGAGCCGCTCGCTGTCCAGGCGGGCCCGGGTGTCGGCCAGGTCGGCCTGGGTGGTGGCCTGGGCCTCGGTGAGGGCGTCCAGCCGCGCCTGGGCCTGGGCCAGTGCCGCCTGCGCGCTGGCGAGCTGTGCCCCCAGTGAGTCGACGCGTTCCTGCCAGCGGGCCAGCTGATTGCTGCCCTCATCCAACTCGCGGCGCCAGACCTCGGCCTGCTCGCGCAGTGCCTGGTGCTGGCTGCGCTCGAGCGCCAGTGCCTGCGACACGCCCGACACCCGTTCGTCCAGCGTGGCGACATCGGCGCGGGACCGGGCCGAGGCCATCCACCAGCCGACGGTGGCGCCGATCAGCAAGGCCACGATGGACAGGGCAAGCGTCGGGGGATCGAAAGGCATCGTACGGCTGAGATGGCGGGATGGCCACCAACTATAGCCAGCCCGGTGGAGACCACTCAGACCGCTGGATCAGCGGGCGTGGGGCGCAGTTCGTCGACCCGGTAGCCTTCCTGCAGCAAGGCCTTGCGCAGCCAGTCGGGGTGCGTGCCCGCGCCGTCCCAGGTGTCACCCGTGATCGGATGCCGGTACTTGACGACCGACGGCTCTGGTGCCGCAGCCGGCGCCTCCGTGTGGGCGGACTCGTCGGCGAGATCCTCGGGCGTGATCCCCCAGTACTCCATCAAGGCCTCAATGCGGGCGATGACGGCGGCGCGCTCGCGCCGGGACAGCGGCGCTGGCTCGGCAGGCGCAGCGAGCGACTCCGTGTCGTGAGGCGGGAGATCAGGCGCGGACATCATGCAAGGAAACGGGGCCCGACACCTTGCGGTGGCGGGCCCCGGCAGGACCATCAGGCCTTCTTGTTCAGGAGCTCTTCGAGTTCCTTGCAGGACGGTGCACACACCGCCTGGGCCTTGCCCAGCAGCTTGCGGGTCTTCAGCTGCGCCCGGGGGCGATGCTTGCCGCACAGAAAACAGGACATCGTGGCGGCGCCGAAGGCGCCAGTCGCCGAGAACGGCGACCCAGCCACTTTGGAACGGTAACGCAGACCACCGGCATCGATGGCCGTCTTGGGATCGTCCTTGGCCAGAATGACCTCCTTGATTTCGAGTCGTCAACGACAGCCGATGGGCTACCGCCTGTTGGTAGCAGCCTGCATCGGGCAACTCCTGATTATCTCATGCCAGCGGCCCGGGGGCAGGGCCGGCCAGGCGCATGCATCTGGGGGTTTGCCCCCGGAATGCGCCATATCAAGGGGGGAGGGCGCGCGCTGTCAGTCGGCCGCGGAGACCCTGCCGCTGCCCGCCTCACGCCGCTGGACTTGGGCCGGTCGGCCTCGGTAGCGCACATCGCCCGAGCCGGCCACGGAGGCGGTGAGCTGTTCCGACGCGTGCACATCGGCATTGCCGCTGCCTGCCACGCTCACCGAGACCTCGCGGCAGCTGAGGTCTGCAGCCGCCACATCGCCAGAGCCCGCCACCGCCACCGTGGCCTGCTCGCAGCGCCCTGACAGTCTGACATCGCCTGACCCGGCGACTTTGATCTCCAGGCGGCCGACCGTGATCGCCTGGGCCTGCAGGTCGCCTGAACCGGCCACCCGCAGGGCCAGCGCCGGCAGCTTGAAGTCTTTCAGCTGGACGTCCCCACTGCCTTTCAGATCCAGCGCCGACAGGCCGGGCGCCTGGATCTGCACCACCACCTCGGCGCCGCGCCGTGGATAGGCCTCGGTCTGGCGGATCACCAGGGTATCGCCGTCCAGTTCGGTCAGCACCTGGCGCACCGCCGCAGGCTCGCCCTGCAAGGTGGCGCGGACCGTGCCAGGCGAGACCCGCACGTCGATCGAGCCTTCCACGCGGATACGCTGAAAGCCTCCGACGTTGCGCTGCTCCTCGACCGGGGCCGCCTGGGCCACACTGGTCGCACACAACAGGCCGAGAAGAATGGGCAGGGGGTGGCTCATGGTGACGATCTCCTGAATGACGTGCCGGCACCATAGATGAGCGCGCAGCCGATCGCCAGCCGCGTGCGACGGACTGCAGCATCGGCCGATCAGGCGTCGTCCACGTCGACCCAGCGCTGGTCGACCAGGCGTTGATGCGGGCGGAACTGCGCCTTGTAGGCCATCTTCGGACTGTCGGTGATCCAGTAGCCCAGATAGAGGTAGGGCAGCTTCATCTGGCGTGCCTGCTCGATCTGCCACAGCACGCCGTAGGTGCCATAGCTGGCTCGCTGGTCCGGGTCATAGAAGGTATAGACCGCGGACAGACCATCGCTGAGGATGTCGACGATCGAGACCATGCGCAGCACGCCGGGTCCACCTTCCGGCGTGGGCTCCCGGAACTCGACCAGTCTTGAGTTGACCCTGCTTTGCAGCAGGAACTGGGTGTATTGGTCGATGCTGTCATGGTCCATGCCGCCACCGGCATGCCGCTCCGCCTGGTACCGCAGATACAGGGCGTAATGCTCATGGACAAAGCCCAGACGCATCACCCGGGAACGCAGTTGACCATGGTGGCGCCAACTGCGACGCTGGCTGCGATTGGGCTCGAAACGCTCAACCGGCACGCGCATCGGCTGGCAGGCGCGGCAGCCATCGCACAGCGGCCGATAGGTGAACAGCCCGCTGCGGCGGAAGCCGACGGCCACCAGCGCCGAGTAGGCTTCGGCATGGATCAGGTGACCGGGTGTGGCCACCTGCGACCGGGCCTGCCGGTGCGGCAGGTAACTGCAGGGGTAGGGCGCCGTTGCATAGAACTGCAGGGCCGCGAACGGGGCTTCCTTGGGGTGCGTCACATCGGCTCGGAGGCGGGCAGCAGGCAGTTCCAGTGGTGCCGATCATAGGCCCAGGACGGTGTTGGCGCATCGACGCGTTCGCGCAGCAGTGCCTCGAATCGGCTGCGGGCGATCGGCCGGGCGCCCAGGCTGGCCAGGTGGGCCGTCTCCTGCTGGCAGTCGATCCAGTCGATGCCCTGGGCCCGACACCAGGCGACGAGCGCGCACAGCGCGATCTTTGAGGCGTCAGTGCGGTGGGCGAACATGGACTCGCCAAAAACCATCCGGCCCACCAGATTGAGATAGAGCCCTCCCACCAGCCGGCCATCGATCCAGGTCTCGACACTGTGGGTCACGCCGGCCTGGTGCAGTGCCCGATAGGCCGCCACCATGGCAGGCACTATCCAGGTGCCCTGCTGCCCTGGGCGGGGTGTGCTGGCGCAGGCGTCGAGGACGGCCGGCAGGGCGTGGTCAAAGCGGACCTCGCACCCGGGCGTGTCCAGAAAGCGCCGCACTGCGCGCCTCAGCGAGCGCGATAGCCTGAACTCGGCCACGGCCAGCACCATGCGGGGGTCGGGGGTCCACCACAGCACCGGCTGGCCTGGCCCATACCAGGGGAAGATACCGTGCCGATAGGCATCGACCAGGCGACGAACCGACAGGTCGCCTCCGGCGGCGAGCAGGCCCGGTGCGTCGGTGTGTTCGTCCAGCGCCAGAGCGGTGGGCGGAAACGGGGTGTCGTCGTGCAGCCAGGGCAGGGCCATGGCGTGAGCATACCGACAAGCCAACCGTGCACCATGAAAAAGGGCCGCCCGAAGGCGGCCCGGATACGGTCGGCTCGTCCGCTCAGTTCGAGGCGGCGCTGGCGACCACGGCGGGCGCGACAGCAGCCGGCTCCGAGGCGGCAGGGGCGGTGACGGCC
>JAFLDI010000098.1 GCA_017302485.1 Burkholderiales bacterium
GGCTTGATGGTTGGTGATATTCTCGTAGGGCGAGGTCTCGGGCCGCGGGGGCAAGGTGGTGACCGTGGTGCGCGGTCTGCCGGGCAGTGACGCCGAGCTGGCCGCCACCGCCAAGGCGCTGAAAGCCGCCTGCGGCAGCGGCGGCACGCTCAAGGACGGCGTGCTCGAGATCCAGGGCGAGCAGCGCGACAAGGTCGTGGCCTGGCTGCAGGGCCGGGGGCTGAGCGTCAAGCGCGCCGGCGGCTGATCGACGAGAATCCGCGTCTTTTCCGGAGCCTGTTCATGCGCTTTGCCGCCGACATCGTCACCACCCTGGTGGCGGCCATCCACGTCTACATCCTGGTGCTGGAGATGTTCTGGTGGGACACGCCCAAGGGCCGCAAGGCCTTCGGGCTGACGCCGGAGTTCAGCGCCGCGACCAAGGTGCTGGCGGCCAACCAGGGGCTGTACAACGCCTTTCTGGCGGCCGGCCTGGTCTGGGGCCTGTGGCTGGGCCCGGCCGGTGACGCGGTGAAGGTGTTCTTCCTGCTGTGCGTGGCGGTGGCGGGCCTGTACGGCGCGGCCACGGCGTCCCGGCGCATCCTGTTCGTGCAGACCGTGCCGGCGGTGCTGGCGCTGGGCCTGCTGTTCGCCGTCAGGCCCTGAGCCTCATGGCTTGACGCGCTGCACCTTCAGCACGGTGCCGTTGCGGCGCAGCGTGCGCAGCACGTCGGCCAGGTGCAGGCGGTCGCGCACGCTGACCAGCAGGCGCAGCTCAGCGACCTCGCCCGGGGGCTCGTCGCCCATGTCGATGTGGGTGATGTCGGCTTCGGCGGCGCTCACCGCCTGAGCCACCTGGGCCAGCACGCCCTTGCCGTTCTTCAGCAGGATCAGCACGCCGGCCTCGAAGGGACGCACCGGCTCCTCGGCCCATTCCACCTGCATCCAGCGCTCGCGGTCGCGCTCGAACAGGCGCTTGCCGGTGGAGCACTCGGCGGTGTGCACCACCAGGCCCTCGCCACGGCCCAGGTAGCCGACGATGGCGTCGCCCGGGATCGGCCGGCAACAGGTGGCCAGGCTGACCGATGCGCCCTCGGTGCCATCGATCACCACCAGGCCCTGGGTGGGCGCGGAGTCGTCGCCGCCGTAGCGGCCCAGGCTCAGCATCAGCGCGTCGGGGCGTTGGCCCAGCTCGCGCAGCTGCTGGGCCATGCGTTTGGCAACGATGGTGGCGATCTTGCGGCCCAGGCCGATGTCGATCAGCAGGTCGGCCGGTGTGCGGTTGCCACTCCAGCGCAGCACCGGCTGCCAGATGGTGCTGAGTGACTCGCCCTCGCGCCCAGGCAGTGCCAGGCCCTCGGCGCGCAGCGCCTGGCCCAGCATCTTCTCGCCCAGCGCCTGCGATTCGGCGTGCTCGAGGTTCTTCAGGTAGTGGCGGATCTTCGAGCGCGCACGGCCGGTGCGCACGAAGTTCAGCCAGGCCGGGTTGGGCCGGGCGCCGGGGGCCGAGATCACCTCGACCACGTCGCCCGAGCGCAGCTCGGTGCGCAGCGCGGCGGCCTCGCCATTGATCTTGACGGCCACCGTGCGGTCGCCCACATCGGAGTGGATCGCGTAAGCGAAATCCACCGCGGTGGCCCCGCGCGGCAGCGCCAGGATCTTGCTCTTGGGCGTGAAGACGTAGACCGCGTCGGGCACCAGGTCGATCTTGACGTGCTCGAGGAACTCGGACGAATCGCGGGTGTCCTGCTGGATGTCGAGCAGCGACTTCAGCCACATCGCGCCCAGACGCTGGGCCACGTCGGACGGGCTGCCGCCGATCTTCTGGCCGGTCTTGTAGAGCCAGTGCGCGGCGATGCCGGCCTCGGCCACCGCATGCATCTCCTCGGTGCGCACCTGGAACTCCACCGCCGTGCCCAGCGGGCTGACCAGGGTGGTGTGCAGCGACTGGTAGCCATTGGGCTTGGGAATCGCGATGTAGTCCTTGAAGCGGCCCGGCACCGGCTTGTAGAGCTGGTGCAGCACGCCCAGTGCCAGATAGCATTCGGGCAGGGTCTGCACGACGATGCGGAAACCGAAGATGTCGTTGACCTGCGCAAAGCCGGCGTGCTTCTCGCGCATCTTGCGGTAGATCGAGAAGACGGTCTTCTCGCGGCCCGAGATCTCGGCCTTGAGCTTGTTGTGGGCGAAGGCCTTGACCACGTCGTCCTGCACCTTGGAGACGATGTCGCGCCGGTAGCCGCGGGCGCGCTGCACCGCCTTCTCCAGCGCGCCGTGGCGCCAGGGATGGATGTAGCTGAAGGACAGCTCCTGCAGCTCGCGGTAGGTCTGGTTCAGGCCCAGGCGGTGGGCGATCGGCGCGTAGATGTCCAGCGTCTCGCGCGCGATGCGCGAGCGCTTGTTGGCCGCCATGGCCGCCATCGTGCGCATGTTGTGCAGGCGGTCGGCCAGCTTGACCAGGATGACGCGCACATCGCGCGACATCGCCAGCAGCATCTTGCGGAAGGACTCGGCCTGGCCTTCCTCGCGGGTGGAGAACTGCAGCTTGTCGAGCTTGGTCAGGCCATCCACCAGCTCGGCCGTAGGCGCACCGAAGCGCTCGATCAGCTCGGTCTTGGTGACGCCGCAGTCCTCCATGGCGTCGTGCATCAGTGCGGCCATGATGGCCTGCGCGTCCAGCCGCCAGTCGGCCACCAGGCCGGCCACCGCGATCGGGTGGGTGATGTAGGGCTCACCGCTGGCGCGGAACTGGCCCAGGTGGGCCTCGTCGGCAAACTTGTAGGCGTCGCGCACCAGCTTCAAGTCGGCCTTGCCCAGGTAGCCCAGCTTGTCGACCAGGCCGGCAAAGGTCGAGACTTCGGGTTCCCGCGGCAGGCTGCCGCTCGGCGCAGACCGGGCCCTGCCGGCCAGCGCGGCGGGGATCAGCTCAGCGGCGAAGGATCGGATGCCCATCGCCCGAATCTACCCGAGAAAGCGCACCCTGAAAGGGCAACGGGCGCCAAACTGGCGCCCGCTGTCAGGGAATGCAGTGCGCGCGAATCAGGTCGGGACCTTGCGCAGCATCTCGATGCCCACTTCACCCGCGGCGATCTCGCGCAGCGCGGTGACGCCGGGCTTGTTCTTGGACTCGACCTTGGGCGCATGGCCCTGGCTCAGCATGCGGGCCC
Source organism: Burkholderiales bacterium (assembly GCA_017302485.1). Classification (GTDB taxonomy): domain Bacteria; phylum Pseudomonadota; class Gammaproteobacteria; order Burkholderiales; family Burkholderiaceae_C; genus Ideonella. Next base: position 3,147 of record JAFLDI010000098.1, read on the forward strand.
GGTAGGTGGCTGCCAGCACCAGCTGGAAGCGGTTGGGGACCTTGTTCAGGCAGTCTTCGACGGTGATGCGGGCCATGGGAGTCCTTGCAAGGTTCGGCGGCCAAGGCAGGGCGCCGGGGCGTTCAGGCGATGTCCAGCGCGGCGAACACCTGGGATTTGGCGCGCCGCTGGGCGGCGTACTTCAGGCGCTGGGAGTGAACAACGGTTTTCAGATCGAAAAGCGCCGTTTCGAACAGGCTGTTGATTATAACAAAGTCGAAGTGCCGGGCCTGGGCCACCTCGGTACGGGCATTCGCCATGCGCAGCGCGATCACCTCGGGCTGGTCTTCGCCGCGGCGCCTCAGGCGCTGCTCCAGCTCCTGCCAGCTGGGCGGCAGGATGAAGATCAGCACCGCGTGCGGGAAGATCTGCTTGATCTGCAGCGCGCCCTGCCAGTCGATCTCGAGCACCACGTCCTCGCCGGCCATCAAGCGCGCCTCGATGCCCACCCGAGAGGTGCCATAGCGCCGGCCATGCACCTCGGCCCATTCGAAGAACTCGCCACGGTCGGCCATGTCCTGGAAGGCCTCGGCCGTGACGAAGTGGTACTCGCGGCCATCCTGCTCCTGGCCGCGCGGTGCACGCGTGGTGTGCGAGACCGACACGCCCAGGTGCGAGTCCAGCTCAAGCAGGGCCTTGACCAGGCTGGACTTGCCGGCCCCGCTGGGGGCGGCGACGACGAAGAGGTTGCCGGGGGTTTCCATGGCGTGAGCCCGGGCCGCCGGCAGGCGGCCCGGGAAGCTGTGAGGCGCCGGATTCTAGGCCCGGCGGCGCCGCTCAGCGCCGCGCGACACGCTCCGACGGGGCGCTCTTCGGCTGGCAGGACCAGTTGGCGGCGCGTTCCACATCTCCCGATCCGTTGTAGCGCGCCACCTGCGGGAAGGGGCACAGCGGACGGGTGCGGTCGGCGGCCCATTGGACCGGCACGTCAGCATTGACGCCACCCGGGTTGCCGGCGCCGCGCGCCTGCGCCACGATCGCCTGCGGCGCCTGACCCTGTTCGACCCAGGCCACCAGCGGGCTCAGGAAGTCGGCCTGGTCGGTGGCCGGGCCGCCTGAGCAGTGGCCCATGCCGGGGATGCGGTACAGGCGGGCGAAGTCTGTGCGCTTGCCCTTGGAGCCGTGCAGCAGGCCGCGGTACCAGTCTTCGGTGTCGTCGACCGAGAAGATCGGGTCGCTGACACCGTGGTAGACCAGGATCTTGCCGCCGCGGCGGTAGACCTCGCCGAAATCGCTGTCGCCGGGCGTCATGAAGGACATGGACGACTCGGTGTAGGTGCTGTCGGTGGCGTAAAGCTCGCCCAGCGCCTTGTCGATGTTCAGGCCCAGCGAGAAGGCGGGGCCGTTGGTCAGGGCATCGGTGCTGGGCGGCACCTTGAAGATCACGCCCACGGCGCCCGAGTCGCGATCCAGCGGCGCACTGAACTCCCAGACGGCAATGCCGCTGCCTGCCACGCCGCCGTCGTAGGGGAAGCTGTTGTAGAAGCGGCTGCCCGTCGAGGTGATGGCGCCCTTGAAGACACCGTCCACCACGGCTTTCTGGGCCTCCGACAGGCAAGTGCCGTCCCGGGCGCCGGTGCAGGTGGGCACGTCACGCCTGAGCTTGAATGCCCGCTGGCAGGCCTGGGTGTCCTGCACCAGCCCATCGACCGCGCCGTCCAGCGCATCGCAGCGGGCCAGCACCGCGTCGGCCACCAGCCGGCGCTCGGTGGCGGTGTACGCGGTTTCCAGGCCGGCGGCGGTCAGCGGGTCGCCGGTGGCGACGGTGGCATAGCGCTGCGCGCCCCAGATGTTGGCCAGCGCGGCCAGCGGCAGGCGGTAGCCGGGGGCGCCGGCCAGGAAGCCGTCATAGTCCTGTGCGTAGCGCGCTGCCGCCACCAGCGTGTGGCGGCCACCATTGGAGCAACCGCCAAAGTAGGAGCGGTCCGGACCACGCTCGTAGGCCGCAGCGATCAGTTGCTTGGCCATCGGCGTGAGCGCGCCGACCGCCTGGTAGCCATAGTCCAGTCGCGCCTGCGGGTCCAGGCCGAAGGCCGGGCCGCCCTGGGCCAGCGTGTGGCCGGCGTCGGAGGACAGCACGGCAAAGCCCTGCATCAGCGCACCGGTCAGCGGGCCACCCCCCAGCGCGCCCAGCGCGGTGACGACATTGCCATCGATCCCGCCATTGCCCTGGTGATAGAAGCGGCCGTTCCAGGCTTTGGGCAGGCGCACTTCGAAGCCGATGGCGTAGGTCTTGCCATCAACCGGGCTGACCCGCTCGTTCATCCTGCCGGTGACGCGGCAGTGCTCGGCGATCGGCTGGCCGCCCTGGCTCAGCGTTCCGGCCGGCACGGTGGTGCTGCCGGTGATGACGGTGTTGGCCAGGCCACCGAGGCGGGCGGGCAGGTCCTCGCAGCTGCCGGCCAGCGTGCCGGGTTGCGCCGGAGGCAGTTGTGGCGGTGCGGCCAGCGCGGGGGCGCTCAGGGCTGCGCAAGCCAGCGCGGCGATACTCGCTGCGCTGACACGGTGACGGTGATGTGGCATGCGGTCTCCTTGGTAGGCGACGCCGTGGAGGGTGGGGATGCGGCCCCGCCATCTGGCGCCTGATAGTTATTTTGCTTATCTAATTTCCCAGCTGACTTCGGGCTTACACCAATGGGAATGAGACCATTATGGTTAATCGAATGAACTATTCGCGGGGGCGCTGATGACCCGAAAAGCTGCTCTGGTGCCGGCCGAACGCACACCGGCCGGCCGCCTGGCAGAGCCGGGCCTGCACGACATCGTGGGCTACCAGCTGGCCCAGGCCAGTGTGGTCACCAATGAGATCTTCCGGCGCTGCGTGGCCCAGCCCGAGGGCATGGGCAAGGTCGAGTTCACGATCCTGGCGCTGGTGCAGGCCAACCCGGATGTCAGTGCTCGACAGCTGGCGCAGGCGCTGGCCGTCACGCCGCCCAACATCGCCATGTGGCTGGACAAGCTGGAGCAGCGCACCTGGATCCAGCGCACCCGCAGCGCCCGGGACGCTCGGGTACAGCATGTGACTCTGACCCCCGAAGGCGAAGCCACCGTGTCGCGCTGCGTGCAGGCCCTGCACGTGGCCGAGCACGAGACCATGACCACCCTCAGCACCGCCGAACAGGCGATGCTGGTGGAGCTGCTGCACAAGCTGGCCCGGGCGCGCGGCCGGCCGGGCTGAGGGCCTTCAATCGGGGCGGCTCAGCAACTGCAGCAGGGTGACGAACAACGCCGGCGGATCGATGGGCTTGATCAGCACCGCGTCCATGCCGGCCGCGCGGCAGGCGCGGTGGTCCTCGGCCAGCGTGCTGGCGGTGAGCGCGACGATCGGCGTGTGCCGATGTGCTGGCAACTGGCGGATCGCCTGGGCTGCGGTGATGCCGTCCATCACCGGCATCTGCACATCCATCAGGATCAGCGCGCAAGGGTGCTGGCTGGCGTGTGCCAGCGCGGCACGGCCATCGCCGGCGACGGCCACGTCCAGGCCGACGCTGCGCAGCAACTCGCTCGCCACCAACTGGTTGACCTCGTTGTCCTCGGTCAGCAGCACTCGGGCGCCGGCATGCCGGGCCCGCAGCGCCTGCTCGGCGGCCAGCAGCGCCGAGTCTTCGGGTGCGGTGGCCGCGTCCGCCGGCTGCAGTCGGGCGCTGAACCAGAACTCGCTGCCGGCGCCTGGGGTGCTGCTGGCGCCAGCGTCGCCACCCATCAGCCGTGCCAGCCGGCGGGTGATGGCCAGACCCAGCCCGGTGCCACCGTGGCGGCGGGTGGTCGAGGCGTCGGCCTGCTCGAAGGCCGAGAACAGGCGGCCCATGGCGGCCGGATCGATGCCCACGCCGGTGTCGTGCACGGCAAAGCGCAGCAGCGGCAGGCCCTCGGGCACCGCCTGCCGTGTCACGCTCAGCGCCACCTCGCCGCGATCGGTGAACTTGATGGCGTTGACCAGCAGGTTCAGCAGTGACTGCGACAGCCGTGTCGCATCGCCCAGCCAGGCGTCGGGCAGATCGTCGACACTGGCGCACAGTGCCAGCCCCTTGTCCCGGGCCTGTTGCGCGACCATGGCCAGACTGCGGTCCACCAGAGAGCGCAGCGAGAAGGGCGCGTGTTCGAGCGTCAGCTTGCCGGCCTCCACCTTCGACAGGTCGAGGATGTCGTTGATCACCTGCAGCAGATGGCGGCCCGCGCCGTCGATGCGCTCCAGCCGCTCGACCGCCAGGGTATCGGCCGCGTCGCGCCGCAGCAGGTAGGTCAGACCCAGGATGGCGTTCATCGGCGTGCGGATCTCATGGCTCATGTTGGCCAGGAACTCGCTCTTGGCGCGGGTGGCGTCCACCGCCCGGTCGCGCGCCATGGACAGCTCGGCATTGCTCTGCTGCAACTGCAGGGTGCGCTCTTCCACCAGCCCCTGAAGATGCTGGCGGTGGGCCTGCAGCTCCTGGTCCAGCTGCTTGCGTTCGGTGATGTCGCGCGAGATGCCCCAGGTGCCTACCACCGCACCGGCGTCGTCGCGCAAGGGCCCTTTGGTGGCCAGGTAGGTACGCGCACCATCCGGGGTGTCAACCAGCTCCTCGAAGGTTTCGACCAGGCCCTCCCGCGCGGTGCGCTGGTCGTTCAGGCGGATCTGGCGCGCGGTCTCGGGCGGGAAGATGAGGCTGTCGTCCAGTCCGGCAATCGCCTCGGCCGGCCGGCCTATGGCCCGGGCCGCCGACTCATTGCACATCAGGTAGCGCCCTTCCAGGTCCTTGGCAAAGATCGCATCGGAGGAGCCATCGGCGATCGCCTTGACCAGGGCCATCGAGCGCAGCCGCTGCTGCTGCTCCAACTGTGCCAGGCGCGCCTCCGCCAGCGCCCGCCGCTGGCGCAGCATCAGGTGGACCAGCAGCGCGCCCAGCACTGACAGCAGGCCGATCGCGACGATCCAGACCTGGTGCTGAAACACCTCGGCGCGCACCTCCTTGCGGGCCACACGGGCCACCAGATACCAATCCGAACCGGCCACCGGCAGCACGGCCCCCAGCACCGGCTCGCCGCGCAGATCCACACCTTCGGCGGCCTGGCCCGGCGGCAGCTCGCCGCGCATCACCCGGGCCGGCAGCAGCTCAGGGGTCGACAGCGGTACCGGCTGCCGGCCGTACAGCCCGACCAGTTGATCGCCGTTGCGGCGGACCAGCACCGCCGTGCCGCTGCGGCGGCCGTCCGGCCACCCTTGCAGCGCGGACAGCAGGTACTGCTCCGCGCTCTGCCGCAGCACCACGGCGAGTCGGGTGCCCGCCACAGGTACCACGATGTCATGCCACATCGGGCCATCCGCCTGGCCATCGTTGTGCACTTCGACCTGCTCGATGCGGCCCAGGCTGATCGCCCGGGAGGAGGCGGCGCGCAACACCGGCACGGTGGCCAGACGCGCGCCGCTGCGCGGGTCGATGCGCTGCCCGGCCTCGTCAACCAGGATGGCGTCCGCCAGATCGAAGGCCTGCGCCAGCTGCTGCAGACGCGATTGCAAGGCTGCCAGCGCTGGCCCGTCCCCGGCGCCCTTCCAGCGCTGGATGCCCTCGGCGAACAGGGGACTGCTGGACAGGAAGCGCGCCTGGGCCAGCCGCGCGCGCAGCCACTGACCGACCTGCGCAGCGCGGGCCCGAGCGACCGACTCGACATGGCCGCGCTCGTGTCGCCAGTGCGCCTGGGCGTCCAGCCAGGCCGCGGTGCCGGTCGCCAGACCGATCAGCACCAGTGCCACGCCCAATGGCCAGACCGCGCTGCGGCCCGTCGTCCTGGCGCGTGCCGCCGCAGGATGGTGCTGGACATGTCGCAAGGCCCGGTACAGCAGCACGCTGGTCAGGGCGATGAAGGCCCAGCCCTTGTAGGCGCTGACCTGGGCCAGCGTGGGTGCGTCGCTGATCAGTTGGCCGAGCAACCAGTCGGAGCCCAGGATCCACAAGCCGCCGCCCAGCGCATAGGCCAGCACGATGATCGGCACCTGCGCCCGGGGCGCGTCAGCAGGGACGTGGTCCTGACGGGATGGGTCCACGGCGGTCGAAAGCGATATCCCGCAGAGATCTTCGCACGGGATGCGCCTGGCCGCCCCATCCGGATCGAGGAGATGTGCTACTCGATGTTTTGTACCTGCTCGCGCATCTGCTCGATCAGCACCTTCATCTCGACCGAGATGCCGGTCAGCTCCAGCGCGGCGGACTTGCTGCCCAGGGTGTTGGCCTCGCGGTGCAGTTCCTGGATCAGGAAGTCCAGCCGCTTGCCCAGCTCGCCACCGGCCTGCAGCAGGCGTGCGATCTCGTCAAGGTGGGCGGTGAGGCGCGACAGCTCCTCGGCCACATCGATGCGGATCGCGAAGGCC
>JAFLDI010000099.1 GCA_017302485.1 Burkholderiales bacterium
CCTGCGGGTGCGCCAGCACGGCCTCGATGCCGTCCTTCGAGTCGGCCTTGCGCAGCAGGTTGTGCCGCACGAAGAGGCTGGTCTCGCCGACGATGAACAGCGGCGTGTGCAGGAAGAGGTCGAGCGAGCGCGCCACGCCGCCCTCGGTCGAATTCTCGATCGGCACCACGCCGAAGTCGGCGGCGCCACCGCTGGTCAGGCGGAACACCTCGTCGAAGCTGCCGCAGGGCACGCGCACGATCGAGCTGCCGAAATAGCCCAGCGCCGCCTCCTCGCTGAAGGTGCCGGCCGGGCCGAGGTAGGCCACGCGCGTGGGCGTCTCCAGCGCGCGGCAGGCGCTCATGATCTCGCGCCAGATCGGGGCGATGTTGTCGTTCTTCAGCGGGCCGGGATTGCCGGCCTTCAGACCGTCGATGACCTGGGCCTCTCGCTCGGGGCGGAAGACCACCGAGCCTTCCTTCTTCTTGATCTCGCCCACCTGCTGGGCAATGCCGGCGCGGCGGTTGATCAGGGCCAGCAGCTCGCGGTCGATGGTGTCGATCTGGTCGCGCAGCGCCAGCAACGCGGGCTGGGCGGCGGGTTGGGTGTCGCCCGGCGGCGGGTGGATCGGTTCATCAGCCATGGCGGCGGGCGAAGTCCTGCATGTAAGTCACCAGCGCCAGAACGCCGGCCAGCGGCATGGCGTTGTAGATGGACGCGCGCATGCCGCCCACGCTCTTGTGGCCCTTGAGCTGCAGCAGCCCGGCCTCGCGGGCGCCGGCCAGGAAGGCCTCGTTGTGGCGCTCGTCCGTGAGGAAGAAGGGCACATTCATGCGCGAGCGGGCGTCGTGCGCCACGCGGTTGGCGTAGAAGCCGCCGTTGTCGTCCAGGTAGCCATAGAGCAGCGCGGCCTTCTCGATGGCGCGACGCTCCATCTCGGCCACGCCGCCCTGGGACTTGATCCACTGGAACACCAGGCCGGCGATGTAGATGCCGTAGGTGGGCGGCGTGTTGTACATCGAGGCGTTGTCGGCCACATTCCTGTAGTCGAAGGCCGAGGGGCAGATCGGCAGCGCGTGGCCCAGCAGGTCCTCGCGCACGATGACGATCGTCACGCCGGCCGGGCCGATGTTCTTCTGCGCACCGGCAAAGGCCAGGCCCACGCGCGACCAGTCGATCCCGCGCGAGAGCACGTGCGAGGAGCAGTCCACCACCAGCGGCGCGCGGCTGCCCAGCGCGGCCAGGTCGGGCAGGGTGTGCATCTCGACGCCATGGATGGTCTCGTTCGAGCACACATGAACATAGGCGGCGGCGTCGCGCAGGCGCCAGGAGGCGGGCACGGGCAGCGTGGTGTGGCCGTCGGCCTCGTTGCTGGCGGCGGCCTGAGCATCGGCGTACTTGCGCGCTTCCTTCAGCGACTTCTGGCTCCACGAGCCGGTGACCACCACATCGACCGCCCCGCCGCGCGAGCAGTTCATCGGCACGATGGCGTTCTCGCCCAGGCCACCGCCCTGCATGAACAGGATGCGGAAATGCGCGGGCACGGCCAGCAGCTCGCGCAGGTCGGCCTCGGCGGCCTCGTAGATCGAGATGAACTCCTTGCCGCGGTGGCTCATCTCCATCACGCCCATGCCGCTGCCGCGCCAGTCCAGCATCTCGGCGGCGGCCTGCTGCAGCACCGCTTCCGGCAGCATGGCCGGACCGGCGGAGAAGTTGAACGGCCGGGTCATCACTTCTTGGCGCCCGAGGCGGCCGGCTTGGCGGGGCTTGGCGCCGGGCCGCTGGCGGCTGCCTTGAGCTTGGCCTGCAGGCTCTGCTCCAGGGTCTTCAGCTTGGGCTCGATGCTGGGCTTGGTGTCGGTGACCACCTTGTCGGCGATGGCCGGCTGCAGGCCACCGATCACGTTGAAGAACTTGCGCGATGCGCTGGACTCCAGGAAGGTGATGATCGCCTTGAGCTCGTCCTCGCTGAATTTTTCCTCCAGCGCCGGTTGCACCACTGCGGGCGCCAGCCTGGCGGCGCGCTCGGCGAGCTGCGGGGCGATGCCGTCATGGAACTTCTGGATGTCGGCCTGCAGCTCGCGGCCCACGGCCTCGCGCTTGTCGGCCGGCAACTGGCCAAGCGCCTGACCCACCGCGGACATGACACGTTGTGCCGTCTGGGCAGCCAAGGCACGGCCGATGCCTTCATAGTCGGTCTGCTGCAGGCTCACCACCTTGGCCGCCAGCTCCTTCTTGGTCTGGGCCCAGGCGGGGGTGGCCAGCAGTGCGGCCAGCAGCAGGGCACTCAGGGTTTGGCGCATCATTCGGTGTCTCCTTCGGCGGGCGTCGCATCGGTGTCGCCGCCCTGTTCATTGGCGTCGTTCTCGACGATGCGTTGCAGGCCGGACAGCTTGGCGCCGTCATCGAGCGCGATCAGCGTCACGCCCTGGGTGGCGCGGCCGAGTTCGCGGATCTCCGACACGCGGGTGCGCACCAGCACGCCCTTGTCGGTGATCAGCATGATCTCGTCCTCGGCGCGCACCAGCGTGGCGGCCACCACCTTGCCGTTGCGCTCGCTCTGCTGGATCGCGATCATGCCCTTGGTGCCACGGCCGTGGCGGGTGTACTCGACGATGCTGGTGCGCTTGCCGTAGCCGTTCTCGGTGGCGGTGAGCACGCTTTGCGATTCGTCCTCGGCCACCAGCATGGCGATCACGCTCTGGCCGTCCTCCAGCATCATGCCGCGCACGCCGCGGGCCTGGCGGCCCAGCGGGCGCACGTCGTCCTCGTCGAAGCGCACGGCCTTGCCGCCGTCGCTGAACAGCATCACGTCGTGGTGGCCGTCGGTCAGGGCAGCGCCGATCAGGTAGTCGCCCTCGTCCAGATCGACCGCGATGATGCCGGCCTTGCGCGGGTTGCTGAACTCATCCAGCGCGGTCTTCTTGACCGTGCCACGCGCCGTGCACATGAAGACGTAGTGGTCCTCGGGGAAACTGCGGAACTCACCGGTCAGCGGCAACACCACGGTCACCTTCTCGCCGGGCTGCAGCGGGAACATGTTGACGATGGGCTTGCCGCGGCTGCCGCGGCCGCCCTGCGGCACTTCCCAGACCTTGAGCCAGTACACCCGGCCGCGGTCAGAGAAGCACAGGATCCAGTCGTGCGTGTTGGCGATGAAGAGCTGGTCGACCCAGTCGTCGTCCTTGGTGGCGGTGGCCTGCTTGCCGCGGCCGCCGCGCTTTTGCGCGCGGTACTCGGTCAGCGGCTGGCTCTTGATGTAGCCGGTGTGGCTGAGCGTGACCACCATGTCGGTGGGCGTGATCAGGTCCTCGGTGCCCAGCTCCTGCACGTTGTGCTCGATCGTGCTGCGGCGCGCGCCCACCTTGGTCTGGCCGAACTCGGTGCGCAGCGCGGTCAGTTCCTCGGAGATGATGACCGTGACGCGCTCGGGCTTGGCCAGGATGTCCAGCAGATCGGCAATCTGCGCCATCACGTCCTTGTACTCGCCGACGATCTTGTCCTGCTCCAGGCCCGTCAGGCGCTGAAGGCGCATCTGCAGGATCTCGCCGGCCTGGTCATCCGACAGACGGTACAGACCATCGGCCTGCATGCCGAAGTGCATAGGCAGGCCTTCGGGGCGGTAGGCGGCGGCACCGCCGGGGTTCTCGCCCTCGGCGCGCGAGAGCATCTCGCGCACCAGCGACGAGTCCCAGCTCTGCGCCATCAGTGCCGCCTTGGCCATCGGCGGCGTCGGCGATTCCTTGATGATGCGGATGAACTCGTCGATGTTGGCCAGCGCCACCGCCAGGCCTTCGAGCACATGGCCGCGCTCACGCGCCTTGCGCAGTTCGTACACGGTGCGCCGCGTGACCACCTCGCGGCGGTGCTCGAGGAAGATCTCCAGCAGTTGCTTGAGGTTGCACAGCTTGGGCTGACCATCGATCAGCGCCACCATGTTCATGCCGAAGGTGTCTTGCAGCTGGGTCTGCTTGTACAGGTTGTTGAGCACGACCTCGGGCACTTCGCCGCGCTTCAACTCGATCACCACCCGCATGCCGGACTTGTCCGACTCGTCCTGGATGTGGCTGATGCCCTCGATCTTCTTCTCGTGGACCAGCTCGGCGATGCGCTCGAGCAGGGTCTTCTTGTTCACCTGGTAAGGGATCTCGTCGACGATGATCGCCTGGCGCTGGCCGCGGTCGATGTCCTCGAAATGCACCCGCGCGCGCATCACCACGCGGCCACGGCCGGTGCGGTAGCCGTCGCGCACACCGCCCACGCCGTAGATGATGCCGGCGGTCGGGAAGTCGGGCGCCGGGATGATCTCCATCAGCTCATCCAGCGTGGCCTCAGGCGCCTTGAGCAGATGCAGGCAGGCGTCGACCACCTCGTTGAGGTTGTGCGGCGGGATGTTGGTGGCCATGCCCACCGCGATGCCGGCAGCGCCGTTGACCAGCAGATTGGGCAGCCGCGTGGGCAGCACCAGCGGCTCGGACTCGGAGCCGTCGTAGTTCGGGCCGAAGTCGACGGTTTCCTTGTCGATGTCGGCCAGCATCTCGTGGGCGATCTTGGCCAGGCGGATCTCGGTGTAACGCATCGCCGCGGCGTTGTCGCCATCGACCGAGCCGAAGTTGCCCTGCCCATCGACCAACATGTGGCGCAGGCTGAAGTCCTGGGCCATCCGCACGATAGTGTCGTACACCGCAGTGTCGCCATGCGGGTGGTACTTACCGATCACGTCACCGACGATACGGGCCGACTTCTTGTAAGGCCGGTTCCAATCGTTGTTCAGCTCGTGCATGGCATACAGCACGCGCCGGTGGACGGGCTTGAGGCCATCGCGGGCATCGGGCAGGGCCCGGCCGACGATCACGCTCATCGCGTAGTCCAGGTACGAACGCCGCATCTCCTCTTCGAGGCTGATGGGCAGGGTTTCCTTGGCGAACTGGGTCATGGGGTCGGCGCAGTTCTGCGGGATGTGCAGAACGGTGGCGGGGCGCGATTGGGGCCGAAACCGCGCATTCTAAAGGGGGGATCCTGTCGCGACGGCGCAACAGGCTGTGTCCTGCGACCCCGCCCGGCGCCCAAAATGCGGTTCACCCGACGCCCTATGGCACAATGAGTTGTCGGTGGTGAGCGCTCGCAAGGACCGGGTGTTTGCCAGGTTATCTCGCTTCCGATTTGGACGTATCGCAGGCCTCTGCGGCTTTCCTTGAGAGGAGAATCATGAAGAAACTGAACAAGGTGGCAATGCTGTTCGCAGCTGCCGCGCTTGCTGCCCCGATGTCGAGCGCCTTCGCCCAGAAGACCGTCGACAACTGGCGCAATGCTGATGGCACCCTGGTGTGGAAGAACGGCACCAACGAACTCTGCTGGCGCGATGCCAGCTGGACGCCGGCCACCGCGGCTGAGAACTGCGACGGCGCGCTGAAGCCCGCTGCTCCGGCTCCGGCTCCCGCTCCGGCTCCGGCTCCCGCACCGATGCCGCCGAAGCCGGCTCCGGCTGCGCCGAAGCCCCCGGCCGCTCCGGTCAGCGAAAAGGTCACCTACGCCGCCGACGCCTTCTTCGACGTCGACAAGTCGGTCCTGAAGCCCGAAGCCAAGGCCAAGCTGGATGACCTGGTCGCCAAGACCAAGGGCATGAACCTGGAAGTCATCATCGCCGTCGGCCACACCGACAGCGACGGCTCTGACGCCTACAACCAGAAGCTGTCGGTCCGCCGCGCTGACTCCGTGAAGGCCTACCTGGTCGGCAAGGGCGTCGAGAAGAACCGCGTCTACACCGAAGGCAAGGGCGAGAAGCAGCCGGTCGCCGACAACAAGACCCGCGAAGGCAAGGCGAAGAACCGCCGTGTCGAGATCGAGGTCGTCGGTACTCGCAACAAGTAATCCGCCCGCCGGATGCTTGTGAGAACCCCGCTTCGGCGGGGTTTTTCGTTTCTGCGCCTGCTGCGTGGGTCCGCTTCGGCGGCTTGTCGTGCTGGGCAGCTACCATCACACCCATGACCGTCAACGCCGACCCACAGGAACTCGACAAGTTCGGAGAGCTCGCCCACAAGTGGTGGGACACCGAGGGCGAGTTCCGTCCACTGCATCAGATCAACCCGCTGCGCCTGGATTGGATCGCCGAGCGCGTGAGCCTGCCCGCTGCGCGGGTGGTGGATGTGGGCTGCGGCGGCGGCATCCTGGCCGAATCCATGGCCCGGCGCGGCGCCCAGGTCACCGGCATCGACCTGTCGACCAAACCGCTGAAGGTGGCGCGCCTGCATGCGCTGGAGGCCGGAATATCGGTCGACTACCGCGAGGTGTCGGCCGAAGACCTGGCGGTCGAGCAGCCGGCGCAGTTCGATGCCGTCAGCTGCATGGAGATGCTGGAGCACGTGCCCGAGCCGGCCTCGGTCGTTCACGCCTGTGCCGCGCTGGCCAAGCCCGGCGGCTGGGTGTTCTTCTCCACGCTCAACCGCAACCTCAAGTCCTGGCTGTTCGCCATCGTTGGTGCCGAGTACCTGCTGAAGATGCTTCCGCCCGGCACCCACGACCACCACCGGTTCATCCGGCCCAGCGAGTTGGCCCGCTGGGTGCGTGAAGCGGGCCTGGAGATCGAGTCCATGCGCGGCATGGAGTACAACCCGCTGACGCAGCGCTATTGGTTGAGCACCGACACCAGCGTCAACTACCTGCTGGCCTGCCGCAAGCCGGGCGCATGAGGGCCGTCATCAGCACGGTGCTGTTCGACTTGGACGGCACGCTGGTCGACAGCGCCCCGGATCTGGCGGGCGCGGCCAATGACTTGCGTCTGCGCCACCAGCGGCCCCCCTTGCCGTTCGAGACCCTTCGACCCATGGTGGGTGCCGGCGCGCGCGGGATGCTGGGCGTGGCCTTTGGTGTGACGCCAGCCGACCCGGCCTTCAATGCCCTGCGCGAGGAGTTTCTGTCGCTCTACGAGGCGCGCATGCTGCGGGACACCCGCGTCTTCGTCGACATGGAGCCCGTGCTCGCCGGTCTGGAGTCGGCGGGCTTGCGCTGGGGCATCGTCACCAACAAGCACGAACGCTTTGCCTGGCCGGTGATCCGCGGCCTGGGCCTGGACACGCGCGCCGTCGCACTGGTGGCGGGCGACACCACCCCGCATGCCAAGCCGCACCCGGCGCCGTTGCTGGAGGCGGCACGCCAGGCCGGCGTCCTGCCCGAATCCTGCATCTATGTGGGCGACGACCTGCGCGACATCCAGGCTGGCCGCGCCGCCGGCATGGCCGCGCTGGCCGCCGCCTGGGGCTACCTGGGGCAGGGCGAACCCATCGACGATTGGGCCGCCGATGCGGTGCTGTCCGAGCCGATCGATCTCTTGAAGTGGCTGGAGATGGCCTAAACTACAGGATTCCTGGGGCCGACCTGGTTTCGACGTGGGTGCGGAGTCGGGATAGGGCATGCCGAGCACCAGTTCGCTCGTAAAACCACTGGAAACAAGTAACTGCGAACGACGAACGTTTCGCCCTCGCCGCTTAACACCGGTGAGCCTCTCAGCAGTTGGCCGATGGGCTGCGTCTGAGGTCGCAAGGCCGAAGACAGAGAGGTCATTCACATTGGCTGGTCGACCGGTGGGCCACTCACCAGGCGACGAGACTCAGTGGCTGGCATCCCGGGCAGCGTGCTGCTGCGCGGCACGGGGTGTGAGATCCAAATCAGTCAGCTAAGCATGTAGATCTACCTGGCGATGGCTTGCGGACGGGGGTTCAATTCCCCCCGGCTCCACCACTCTTGCGGCACGCACACGCGTGCATTCTTCAAGGCCCTGGCGCTTCGGTGCCCGGGCCTTGTTCATCTTGGCGATGTCTCCAGCATCAGCGCGCGGATCGTGCCCACCGGCGCGTTGCCGTAACTCAGCAACTGCTCGTTGAAATCCTTGACGCGAAAGCGATCGCCCAGTTGGGCGCGGCGCGCCTCGCGCAGCGCCATGATCTCGCTGTAGCCGCTGAAGTAGCTGGTCAGCTGCACCGAGGTGAGGGTGACGCGGCGCCACTTCTCGCGCGCCTCCTGCGGGGTTTGAAAGGCCTGGCGGATGAGCAGGTCCATGGCCTGCGCTTCGTCCATGCCCTGCACGTGCACGGCGTAGTCGAGGATGGCGTTGGTGACGCTGCGCAGGTTCCACTTGCACCACATCAGCCACATCTCGGGGGCCTGGTCGCCCCAGCCGTTCTCCAGCATCATGCGTTCGCTGAACACCGCCCAGCCCTCGATCATGGCGCCATTGCCGAACAGGGTCTTGACCAGCGAGGGCGAGCGGTTGGCGTGCACCAGCTGGGTGTAGTGGCCGGGCACGGCCTCGTGGATGTTGAGGATCTGCAGGATCCAGTGGTTGTACTCGCGCAGCGTGCTCTCGGCCTGCTCGTCGCTCAGGTCGTCCAGCGGCGTGACGTTGTAGTAGGTGCGGTCCTGCGGGCGGTAGGGGCCGGGTGATTCAATGCCGGCGCCGGCCACGCCCCGCTGGTACACCGGGGTCTCGCGCACCACCAGCGGCTTGCGCGGGTCCTGGCTGATCAGGTCCTTCTCGCGCACCCAGGTCTGCAGCGCCGCGATCTGGCGGCGGATCTCGGGGTAGAACTCCGCGCGCGCCACATGCCGCTCGCTGAGCTGGTTGATCACCTGTCCGATCAACGCCAGCCGGTCGGTCGGCGCGGGGGCGCTGCCCATCACCCGGGGCCACAGACCACGGGCCAGGTCGTGCATCTGCGCCAACAACTGCTCACGGGCCTGCAGCGCGGCCTCGTAGGTCTGCACGGCGCTGCGCTCGGACTGGATCTCAAGGCTGAACTTCTGCGGATAGAGGGCAGCGCCCAGGCGGAAGGGGCGCGCATAGGCAGGATCCGCGGCCATGCGCTGCAACTGGCCACGCAGAAAGGCGATGTAGGCGTCCACCGCGGCCCGGGCCTCGGCCAGGCGGGTCTCGAACAGGCGCCGCTCGCCGGGGCCAAGGGCCTTGGAGGCGCGCGCCACGCGGCCCAGCTCCTCCAGCACGGACAGGTTGCCGGGGGCCTGCGCGATCGCCAGCTCGGTGTGCTCGCGGGTGGGGCGGTCGATGGTCTGCCGGGCGGCCAGGTAATAGGCCGGAATGCCCTCGATGCGCTGCAACAGCAGGCGCAGGCGCTGCGGCTCGGGGGCAAACCGGGTCTGCAGCATCAGGTCGATCGGGCCGGCAATGCTGTAGGCGGCGGGGTTCCAGCGGTGCTCGCGCAGTACCTCCAGCTCGAAGCGGTCCCGCGCCAGCTTGTTGCGCAACTGGACCAGGTCCGTGCGCTGGTGGATGCCCAGCTGGGCCTCATCCACCGCAGACAGCCGCGCCTGCCAGTCGGTGACAAAGCTCAGGCGTTCACTGCGGGACGCGGCATCGGGACGGGGCAGTCGGCCGCTGCCTTCGTATCGGCCGGCGTAGAGGGCGGACTCGGGATCGATGCGCCACAGGGCCTCGATGAAGGTCCGGCTGAGGGCGGCGAAGCGGCGCTGAGCGGCGCTGAGCGGGGCGGCAGCCTTGGCGGCCGCCTGGC